>NZ_JAPVZM010000010.1:0-83652 GCF_041432335.1 Streptococcus sp. 20925_1_24
TTTTTTTCTACACAAAAAAGGCTCCATAATATCCATAGGGGGTTACCCACTACAAATATTATAGAGCCCATAAAAATTGATGTGGAAATTATAAACCTTTTTTTGTTGGACTGATTTGAAAAACTTTAAAAGTGGCTTGAAAGAATTTTCGAAAAATTTTAAAAAATTCTGAAATATTCTTGACAGCTGATAAAAAAGGTGGTAAGATAGGAAACATCAAAAAAGAAAGCAGAAAAAGAAATGAATAAAAGACAAGCTGTAACGATGAATCAAAACTTTTACTTTAGCTACTTTAGATAGTGTTTGTAGACATGTCACCATGGATGCAAACAGTTCAAGCAATTTGTTTGTATCTATGTGGCTAAGATTTTTGATTGTGGTCCATATAGATGAATATCTAAATGGACTAGCTAAGTTGTAACTTGTTAGATTATTTCAAGCATCCGTTTAGGTATTATCTAGGCGGTTTTTTGTTTTATACTCTTCGAAAATCAAATTCAAACCACGTCAACGTCGCCTTGCCGTACTCAAGTACAGCCTGCGGCTAGTTTCCTAGTTTGCTCTTTGATTTTCATTGAGTATTATCTTTTCTGAGAAGGAGTTTCATTATGAAAGTTGTTCGAAAATTACTAGCACCCCTCTTGGTAGTGGGGATTCTCTTGACCTCTCTGATCAGTTTGCATCAGTTGAAGGCAGATAAGAAAAAAGATGTTTTTCGTATCGGTATTTCACAGTTTATTACTCATCAATCTTTGGACGCTACTAGAGAAGGTTTTGTGGATGAGCTGGCCAAGCAAGGCTATGTTGAAGGGAAAAATATCGAGATTGATTTGCAAAATGCACAGGGAGAACAACGAAATCTAAAAACGATTTCCCAGCAACTAGCAGAATCTAGTGATGTCGTTCTAGCCATCGCAACGCCTTCTGCTCAGAGCTTGGCTAATACAACACAAACGACACCGGTTATCTTTTCAGCTGTAACAGACCCTGTCAGTGCCAAGTTAGTTGAGTCAAGAGAGCATCCTGGGGGCAATGTAACTGGGACAAGCGATCAGTCATCAGATGCCATTTCAACCCAAATCAATTTGATAAAGAAAGTGTTGCCAAAAGCTAAAACAATTGGAATTCTTTATACTCAGAGTGAGCCCAATTCGGTTGTACAAAAGGATGAAGCTAAGCGCCTTCTGGAAGAAAAAGGCTTTACCGTTGTTGAAAAAACAATCTTGGACAGTAACAACGTCAAGGCTGCAGCAGAAAGCTTGATGGCAGAGGTAGATATGGTTTTTGTACCAACGGATAATATCATTTCATCAACCATGGAAACAGTCAAGCAGGTTTCTATTAAACACAAGGTTCCAGTATTCGGTGGTTCAACAGAAATGATTGCTGTTGGTGGCTTGTATAACTACGGAACCAATTATGAAGAATTGGGACGTCAGACAGCAAGAATGCTGGTTCGTGTCTTAAAAGGTGAGAAGCCAGAAAATATAGCAGTTGAGTTGCCTGAAAAGCTGGAATTGCATACAAATCAAGAAATGGCAGATGCACTAGGAATTGATATTAGTAAGTTAGAAGGCAAGGAATAAGGAGGTTTGAGATGAATTTTGTATTATCTAGTTTATCAGAAGGTTTGTTGTGGTCGATTATGGCTATTGGGGTCTACTTGACTTTCCGTATTTTGGATATTGCGGATATGACTGCTGAGGGAGCTTTTCCTCTGGGAGCAGCAGTCGTTGTATCACAGATACAGGCAGGAACAAATCCTTGGATTGCGACTTTACTTGCTTTGCTGGCAGGTATGGTAGCAGGTCTAGTATCAGGAATGCTCCACACCAAGATGAAAATTCCCGCTCTCTTGACAGGGATTGTGACCTTGACAGGGCTCTATTCCATCAATATTAAAATCATGGGAAGCGTGCCCAATCTTTCCTTGGGAGATTCTTCAACTGTCTTTAAACAGTTGGCGAGCTTAGGGCTGACAACTGAAGAAGCTGTTTTCTCATTCAGTTTGGCCTGTCTCTTACTTGTTTGTTTGGTCTTGACTCTTTTGATGAAAACAGAGATTGGCTTAGTCTTGCGTTCGACTGGGGACAATATTCCTATGAGTGAGGCCAACGGGGTCAATGTAGACACCATGAAGATTGTTGGTTACATGATTTCAAACGGCTTGATTGCCTTATGTGGTTCCTTGTTTGCCCAAAATGATGGATTTTCAGATGTGACTTCTGGGACAGGAACCATTGTTGTTGGTTTGAGTGCAGTGATTATTGCGGAAGTCTTGATACACGACTTGACCATTGGAGGTCGCTTGTTATCCATCGGAATCGGTGCTATTGTCTACCGTTTGATTATTTTAAATATCTATGAAATTCCAAATCTAGATCAAAACTTAGTACGTCTCTTTAATGCAATCTTGCTCGCCTTAGTGTTATTTGCACCAGAATTGCAAAAGAGATTAAAGATTCGTGGTCTGAAATTGAGAAATGAATAGGAGGAGAAAGTTATGGCAAGTTTGTTAACACTTGAAAATATTCACAAAACATTTGAAGCAGGGACGGTCAATGAGAACCATGTCCTCAAAGGATTAGATTTAGAGGTTGAAGAGGGAGATTTTATCTCTGTAATCGGTGGAAATGGAGCAGGGAAATCCACTTTGATGAATATCTTGGCTGGCAATCTATCGGTGGATGAAGGGGACCTTTTATTGGCAGGGAAATCCATTAAAAATCTGAGTGTCAGAAAGAGAGCCAAGGATATCGCCCGTGTTTTTCAAGATCCTAAGATGGGAACAGCCTCTCGTTTGACGATTGAGGAGAATATGGCTATTGCCTTAAGACGGGGGCAAAAGAGGGGGCTTAGTTGGGGTGTGAAGGAGAAAGACAGAATCCAGTTTCAAGAGGCCTTGAAAGAGTTGAATATTGGTCTTGAAAATCGCTTGAAAGTGGATACTCAATACCTCTCAGGAGGACAAAGACAGGCCTTGACCCTAGTCATGGCATCTCTGGTGAAACCCAAACTTTTACTTTTGGATGAACATACTGCGGCACTTGACCCGAAAACGAGTCAAATGGTGATGGATTTGACGCAAAAGATTGTGGAACACCATCAGTTGACGACTTTGATGATTACCCACGATATGAACCATGCGATTGAGTACGGAAATCGTCTCATTATGCTCTATCAAGGCAAGATAGTGGTGGATGTCAAGGGAGAGGAGAAAAAGCATCTGACAGTTGAAGAACTTATGCATCTCTTCCAGAAAAATAGTGGCCAAAGTCTAGTTAGTGATGAATTGGTTTTGGGATAAAGAAAAAGGCTGAGATGTGGCTCAATAATTTTTATGGCACAGAAGTGGAGATTGACTTACCTATAGACTACCAAAATGGACAGATTTTGCTTTCAAACTATGAAGATGCAGAAGTGTCTGAGAAAATTCTACTCAAACCTTATCAAACACTGGCTATTTATGTAAATTAAACTCAGTAAGGAGCCCTCTTTCGTAGAAAAGCAGGGTTCTTTTTGCTGTCTATTCCATCCCTGAAAGCGTAAAACAAACTAGTCAGGGTGGCTAGTTTATGGTATAATGAAAGAGACTCAAAAAGAAACAGGAGAAATATGATGGATTTACTATTAGCAATTGTATTGATTGTGCTAGCTTTTCTAGGAGGAGCTCTGGGAGGAATGTACTTGGTTCGTAAGCAAATCGAAAAAGAATTCGCTGACAACCCACGTTTGAATGCTGAAGCAGTTCGTACTCTTTTGAGTGCAAATGGTCAAAAACCAAGCGAAGCCAAGGTACAACAAGTTTACCACCAAATCATCCGCCAACAAAAGGCAGCCCTTGCTAACAATAAAAAGAAAAAATAAATAAGGAAAAGTCTGGGATGAAAATTCCAGACTTCTCACTATGTTGGCTAAGGGTTTAGGGATGAGATATTTTCCTTGCATTCTATTGATATTTGATTATGATTAAAAGAGATAGTTGTTGATTAGGCTGTCATTATTTAGTTCATAAGGAACGGTAATCATAATGAACTATCAATCAGAAAAAAGACTAGAAAGAAGACTGTATGGATAATCGACCAATTGGTTTTTTGGATTCGGGTGTCGGGGGCTTGACCGTTGTGCGCGAGCTCATGCGCCAGCTTCCCCATGAAGAAATCGTCTATATTGGAGATTCGGCGCGGGCGCCCTATGGTCCCCGTCCTGCTGAGCAAATTCGTGAATATACTTGGCAGTTGGTCAACTTTCTTTTGACCAAGGATGTCAAAATGATTGTCATTGCTTGTAATACTGCGACTGCCGTCGTCTGGGAAGAAATCAAGGCTCAACTAGATATTCCTGTCTTGGGTGTGATTTTGCCAGGAGCTTCGGCAGCTATCAAGTCCAGTCAAGGTGGGAAAATCGGAGTGATTGGAACACCCATGACGGTACAATCAGACATCTACCGTCAGAAAATTCATGATTTGGATCCGGACTTACAGGTGGAGAGTTTGGCCTGTCCCAAGTTTGCTCCCTTAGTGGAGTCTGGTGCCCTGTCAACCAGTGTCACCAAGAAAGTGGTCTATGAAACCCTGCGTCCCTTGGTTGGAAAGGTGGATAGCCTGATTTTGGGCTGTACCCATTATCCACTCCTCAGACCTATTATTCAAAATGTCATGGGGCCCAAGGTTCAGCTCATCGATAGTGGAGCAGAGTGCGTACGAGATATCTCAGTCTTACTTAATTATTTTGAAATCAATCGTGGTCGCGATGCTGGACCACTCCATCACCGTTTTTACACAACAGCCAGCAGCCAAAGTTTTGCACAAATTGGTGAAGAATGGCTGGAAAAAGAGATTTATGTGGAGCATGTAGAATTATGACAAATAAAATTTATGAATATAAGGATGACCAGGACTGGTATGTCGGCTCATATAGTATTTTTGGTGGTGTCCGGACATTGACTGATGAAGACTTGGATTTTCCTCTAGTTGGATTGGCCAAAATCTTTCGAGACGAGGAACGAGGTTTTCCACTTTCAGTTACTGTTTTACGCTATGGTTCTCCCTACCGTTTATTGTCTTTTGTAGTAGATATCCTTAACCAAGAAATGGGCCGAAATTTGGAAGTTATTCAACGTCAGGGAGTCCTGCTCTTGGTTGAAAATGGGCAGCTCTTGTATGTAGAATTGCCTAAAGAAGGGGTCTATGTTCATGATTTCTTTGAGACAAGCAAGGTCAGAGAAACCTTATTGATTGCGACTCGAAACGAAGGCAAGACCAAAGAGTTCCGAGCTATCTTTGATAAGTTAGGCTACGATGTGGAAAATCTTAATGACTATCCTGACTTGCCTGAAGTAGCTGAAACAGGCATGACCTTCGAAGAAAATGCCCGTCTCAAGGCAGAAACCATTTCTCAATTAACGGGCAAGATGGTTTTGGCAGATGACTCAGGTCTCAAAGTCGATGTCCTTGGTGGCTTGCCAGGTGTCTGGTCAGCTCGTTTCGCAGGTGTGGGAGCTACTGATCGTGAAAACAATGCCAAACTCTTGCACGAATTGGCCATGGTCTTTGAACTCAAGGACCGCTCGGCTCAATTCCATACAACCCTAGTCGTAGCCAGTCCCAACAAGGAAAGTTTGGTTGTTGAAGCAGACTGGCCTGGCTACATTAACTTTGAACCTAAGGGTGAAAATGGCTTTGGCTATGACCCTCTCTTCCTTGTAGGAGAGACAGGCAAGTCCTCAGCTGAATTAACCCTTGAAGAAAAAAATAGTCAATCTCACCGTGCCTTAGCCGTTAAGAAACTTTTGGAGGTATTTCCATCATGGCAAAGCAAACCATCATTGTAATGAGCGATTCTCATGGCGATAGCTTGATTGTGGAAGAAATCCGTGATCGCTATGTGGGCAAAGTTGATGCCGTTTTTCATAATGGCGATTCTGAACTGCGTCCTGATTCTCCCCTTTGGGAAGGCATCCGCGTTGTTAAAGGGAACATGGACTTTTACGCCGGCTACCCAGAACGTTTGGTGACTGAGCTTGGTTCGACCAAGATTATCCAAACCCATGGTCACTTGTTTGACATCAATTTCAACTTTCAAAAGTTGGACTACTGGGCTCAGGAAGAAGAGGCAGATATCTGCCTCTATGGTCACTTACATGTTCCAAGCGCTTGGATGGAAGGCAAGACCCTCTTTCTAAATCCAGGTTCCATCAGCCAACCACGTGGTACAATCAGAGAATGTCTCTATGCTCGTGTGGAGATTGATGATAGTTACTTCAAAGTCGACTTTTTGACACGAAACCACGAGGTGTATCCAGGCTTGTCCAAGGAGTTTAGCCGATGATTGCCAAGGAGTTTGAGACTTTCTTGCTGGGGCAAGAGGAAACTTTTTTGACCCCTGCTGAAAATCTAGCTGTGTTGATTGATACCCACAATGCGGATCATGCGACCCTCTTGCTCAGTCAGATGACCTATACCCGTGTTCCCGTTGTGACAGATGAAAAGCAGTTTGTTGGGACTATTGGGCTCAGAGATATTATGGCTTATCAGATGGAGCATGACTTGAGCCCAGAAATCATGGCGGATACGGATATCGTTCATATGACGAAAAGGGACGTAGCGATTGTTTCGCCAGATTTTACCATTACGGAGGTCTTGCACAAGCTGGTAGATGAGTCCTTCTTGCCAGTTGTGGACGCAGAAGGTATTTTCCAAGGGATTATCACGCGCAAGTCTATCCTCAAGGCAGTCAATGCCCTCTTGCATGACTTTAGTAAGGAATATGAGATTCGATGCAAATGAGAGATAGGATTTCAGCCTTTTTAGAGGAAAAGCAGGGCTTATCTGCCAATTCCAAGCAATCCTATAAGTATGATCTGGAGCAATTTTTAGACATTGTGGGCGAGCGGATTTCGGAGACCAGTCTCAAGATTTACCAAGCCCAGCTAGCCAATCTAAAAATCAGCGCCCAGAAACGAAAGATTTCGGCATGTAACCAATTTCTCTACTTTCTCTATCAAAAAGGAGAAGTGGACAGCTTTTACCGCTTGGAATTAGCTAAACAAGCTGAAAAGAAGACCGCAAAGCCAGAACTGTTAGACCTAGACTCTTTTTGGCAAGAAAGCGACTATCCAGAGGGTCGCTTGCTAGCACTCTTAATCCTAGAAATGGGACTCTTGCCGAGTGAGATTTTAGCTCTAAAGGTTGCGGATATCAATCTGGATTTTCAGGTGTTGCGAATCCAGAAGGCTTCCCAACAGAGGATTGTCACCATTCCCACAACCTTGCTTTCAGAGCTAGAACCCTTGATGGGACAGACCTACCTCTTTGAAAGGGCAGGAAAAGCTTATTCTCGTCAGTGGGCCTTCCGTCAGTTGGAGTCCTTTGTCAAGGAGAAAGGTTTCCCAACCTTATCAGCCCAAGCCTTGCGGGAACAGTTCATTCTACGACAAATTGAAAACAAGGTCGATTTGTACGAAATTGCAAAAAAATTAGGATTAAAAACAGTCCTGACCATAGAAAAATATAGATAATGGATATTAAATTAAAAGATTTTGAAGGACCCCTGGACTTGCTCTTGCACTTGGTTTCTAAGTACCAGATGGATATCTATGATGTGCCTATTACGGAAGTCATCGAACAGTATCTAGCCTATGTTTCAACCCTGCAGGCCATGCGTCTGGAAGTGACGGGTGAGTACATGGTCATGGCCAGTCAGCTCATGCTGATCAAGAGCCGCAAGCTCTTGCCAAAGGTAGCGGAAGTGACAGATTTGGAAGATGACCTAGAGCAGGATCTTCTCTCTCAAATCGAAGAATACCGCAAGTTCAAGCTCTTGGGTGAACACTTGGAAGCCAAGCACCAAGAACGGGCCCAGTACTATTCCAAAGCACCGACAGAGTTGATTTACGAAGATGCGGAGCTTGTGCATGATAAGACGACCATTGACCTCTTTTTGGCTTTTTCAAATATCCTAACAAAGAAAAAAGAGGAGTTTGCTCAGAATCACACAACTATCTTGCGGGATGAGTATAAGATTGAGGACATGATGGTCATCGTAAAAGACTCCTTGGCTGGACGAGATCAGTTGCGCTTGCAGGATTTGTTCAAGGAAGCCCAGAATGTCCAAGAGGTCATTACCCTCTTTTTGGCAACCCTAGAGTTAATCAAAACCCAGGAGCTGATTCTCGTGCAAGAGGAGAGTTTCGGAGATATCTATCTCATGGAAAAGAAGGAAGAAAGTCAAGTGGCACAAAGCTAAACTTGATAGAGAGGAAAGATGAGTACTTTAGCAAAAATAGAAGCGCTCTTGTTTGTAGCGGGTGAAGATGGGATTAGGGTCCGCCAGTTAGCTGAACTCCTCTCTCTACCACCGACAGGAATCCAACAGAGTTTAGAAAAATTAGCCCAGAAGTATGAAAAGGATCCAGATTCCAGTTTGGCTCTGATTGAGACTGGTGGAGCTTATAGATTGGTGACCAAGCCTCAATTTGCAGAGATTTTGAAGGAATACTCTAAGGCACCTATCAACCAGAGTTTATCTCGGGCTGCCCTTGAGACCTTGTCCATCATTGCCTACAAACAGCCCATTACTCGGATAGAAATTGATGCCATCCGTGGAGTCAACTCGAGTGGGGCCTTGGCAAAGTTGCAGGCCTTTGACTTGATACGAGAAGACGGGAAAAAAGAAGTGTTGGGGCGCCCCAACCTCTATGTGACTACGGATTATTTCCTAGATTATATGGGAATGAACCATTTGGAAGAATTACCAGTGATTGATGAGCTTGAGATTCAAGCCCAAGAAAGCCAATTATTTGGTGAAAGGATAGAAGAAGATGAGAATCAATAAGTATATTGCCCACGCAGGTGTGGCCAGTAGGAGAAAAGCAGAAGAATTGATCAAGCAAGGCTTGGTAACGGTCAACGGACAAGTGGTGCGTGAACTCGCAACGACCATCAAGTCAGGCGACAAGGTAGAAGTTGAAGGTCAACCTATCTACAACGAAGAAAAGGTCTATTATCTGCTTAACAAGCCACGTGGTGTCATTTCCAGTGTGACAGATGACAAGGGTCGCAAGACTGTTGTCGACCTTTTGCCCAATGTCAAAGAGCGTATCTACCCTGTAGGTCGTTTGGACTGGGATACATCAGGAGTCTTGATTTTGACCAATGATGGTGACTTTACGGATGAGATGATTCACCCTCGCAATGAGATTGACAAGGTTTATGTCGCGCGTGTTAAAGGTGTGGCCAATAAGGATAATCTTCGTCCCTTGACGCGTGGTCTTGAGATTGATGGCAAGAAAACCAAGCCAGCTGTCTATGAAATTCTCAAAGTGGATCCAGTTAAAAACCGCTCAGTGGTGCAATTGACCATCCATGAAGGGCGTAACCATCAGGTTAAAAAAATGTTTGAAGCTGTCGGTCTCCAAGTAGATAAACTGTCTCGTACACGTTTCGGGCATTTAGACTTGACAGGCCTTCGTCCGGGAGAATCACGTCGTCTTAACAAAAAAGAAATCAGCCAACTACACACCATGGCTGTAACCAAGAAATAATGAAACGAATCTTAATAGCACCAGTCCGCTTTTACCAACGTTTTATCTCACCAGCCTTTCCACCCTCTTGTCGCTTTGAGCCTACTTGTTCCAACTATATGATTCAGGCTATTGAAAAGCATGGCTTCAAGGGTGTTTTGATGGGCTTGGCTCGGATTTTACGTTGCCATCCTTGGTCGAAAACAGGCAAGGACCCTGTCCCAGACCACTTTACTTTGAAAAGAAATTCAAAGTAAGATTGTATTCTAATGTATAAAACACAGATAGATGATACTTGGTATTTACTAAGTGTCATCTATCTGTGTTTTTATTTATTATTGATGTTTCTGTTATTTATTCCAAAATGTTTTTACCTTCTTTAACACGCCAACGATAATCTGATAAAATAATATCTTCTAGGGAGTAGCTAGCCTTCCAATCAAGATATTTTTTAGCTTTTGATGCGTCTGCTAGGACGCTAGCTGGGTCACCAGCACGGCGAGCAACAATTTCGTGTGGTATTTTTTGATTCAGTAATTCTTCAGCAGTTTTAAAGATTTCTTTGACGGTATAGCCTTTTTCAGTTCCTAAGTTAAAGATTTGAGAAGAACTGTTTTCTTGAAATAGGTAGTTCATTCCTTTAACATGAGCCTGTGCAAGGTCCAAGACATGAATGTAATCTCGAATACATGAACCATCACGTGTATCGTAGTCATCTCCAAATATTTTCAGACTATCATTTTGTCCCAATGCGGTCTTGTTGATATTTGGAATGATGTGAGTTGGATTTTTCACACGCAGACCGTTTGAAGCATCCATTTCAGCCCCAGCAACATTAAAGTAACGGAAAATGACATATTTCCAATCGTAGCGATTGGCCATCCAGTAAATCATTCGTTCGCCCATCAATTTTGTTTCTGCATAAGGGTTGACAGGGTCGAGCAGGGTATCTTCAGTTGCAGGCTTGTCAATACAGTTATTACCATAGAGGGAAGCAGTCGAAGAGAACATGATTTTTTGAATACCAACTTCAGATAAGACTTTGAGAACTTGGTTCATACCAGCAACATTGGCAGTGAAGTATTTACTTGGATTTTCAATACTTTCGCTCACAACAATCTCACCCGCACAATGGAGAACAGCATCAATCTGATTTTCTTCCAAATAAGCTTTTAAGGCACTAGCATCATAAACATCCAGTTGTTTAAAGCTAGCACGACTATCCACAGCCGCTCGATTTCCTGTAGAGAGATTATCTAGAACATGTACCTGATAGCCAGCATTTAAAAGAGCTTTAACGGTATGGGAGCCAATGTAGCCAGCCCCACCTGTGACAAGAATTGTTTTGGTCATGATTTTTTCCTTTTCCTAGTTTTGTACTATTTTAAAGAAAGAAGAAGGCAAAGTCAACTGTTTTCTGGAAATTTCATGAAAAAATATAGCATTGGATTGTTTTTTGTTTGTGAATTAATAGTTTGGTTGGTCTTGGAATAGTTCTTAGATTTCACCTCACATGCAAGAAAATACAATCTTTTTCTAAGATACAGTAAGACTAAGATACTAATTTAGAAATCCACCTTCCCGCTATCCTTCTCCTATAAAAAGTGGTAAAATGGATGAAAGAAAGAAGGAACTGAAATGACAACATTATTTTCAAAAATCAAAGAAGTAACAGAACTTGCTGCGATCTCAGGTCATGAAGCACCTGTCCGTGCTTATCTTCGTGAAAAGTTGATACCGCACGTGGATGAAGTGGTGACAGATGGCTTGGGTGGTATTTTCGGGATCAAACATTCAGAAGCTGCGGATGCACCGCGCGTCTTGGTTGCTTCTCACATGGATGAAGTTGGTTTTATGGTCAGCGAAATCAAGCCAGACGGTACCTTCCGTGTCGTAGAAATCGGTGGTTGGAATCCTATGGTGGTTAGTAGCCAACGTTTCAAACTCCTGACTCGTGACGGTCGTGAAATTCCTGTGATTTCAGGTTCTGTTCCGCCACATTTGACTCGTGGTAAGGGCGGACCAACCATGCCAGCCATTGCAGATATCGTCTTTGATGGTGGTTTTGCGGACAAGGTTGAGGCAGAAAGCTTTGGCATCCGTCCTGGCGACACCATCGTACCAGATAGTTCTGCAATCTTGACAGCTAATGAAAAAAATATCATTTCAAAAGCTTGGGATAACCGCTACGGGGTTCTCATGGTGAGCGAGTTGGCAGAAGCTCTTTCAGGCCAAAAACTAGGAAATGAACTCTATCTTGGTTCTAATGTTCAAGAAGAAGTTGGTCTCCGTGGTGCTCATACTTCCACAACTAAGTTTGACCCAGAAGTTTTCCTAGCAGTGGACTGTTCACCAGCAGGTGATGTTTATGGTGGTCAAGGCAAGATTGGAGATGGGACCTTGATTCGTTTTTACGATCCAGGTCACTTGCTTCTTCCAGGTATGAAGGACTTCCTTTTGACAACGGCTGAGGAAGCTGGTATCAAGTACCAATATTACTGTGGTAAAGGCGGAACAGACGCTGGCGCAGCTCATCTGAAAAATGGTGGTGTCCCATCTACAACCATCGGTGTCTGCGCTCGTTATATCCATTCTCACCAAACCCTCTACGCTATGGATGACTTCCTAGAAGCCCAAGCTTTCTTACAAGCCTTGGTGAAGAAATTGGATCGTTCAACGGTTGATTTGATTAAAAATTATTAAACATAAGGGGGGTGTAGGGATGGTAGAACCAAACCTAGAAAGCCTTATAAAAGATCTTTACAATCATGCTCGACATGATTTAAGTGAAGATTTAGTTGCTGCTCTCCTAGAGACTGCTAAAAAACTGCCTACTACAAATGAGCAATTGCTGGCAGTTCGTCTCTCAGGACTGGTCAATCATGAATTGCTCCTAAACCCCAAACATCCAGCACCTGAGTTGATCAACTTGGCTCGCTTTATCAAAAGAGAAGAAGCCAAGTACCGAGGAACTGCAGCTTCTGCAATTATGTATGGGGAGCTCTTCAGAATGCTTTGATTCCATTGTGAATCAAAGCATTTTTCTATATGACAGAAAAGCAATTCTTAGTTATACTCAATGAAAATCAAAGAACAAACTAGGAAGCTAGCCGTAGCTTGCTCAAAGCACTGCTTTGAGGCTGTAGATAGAACTGACGAAGTCAGTTACATATACCTTCGGCAAGGTGACGTTGACGTGGTTTGAAGAGATTTTCGAAGAGTATAAGGAGAAGAAAAAGCCATCCTATTCAGGATAGCTTCTTGGATATTAGATTTGTTCAGCGATGACCTTTTCAGCAAGGTTCATGGCATGGTCAGATACACGAGTATAGTGGGAAATGATGTCGATAAAGTTGACCCCAGCTTGTGTTGAACACTCACCCTTGTTAAGGCGTTTGATGTGGGTCTTTCTGAGAACGCGTTCCATATTATTGATTTCTTTATGGCGTTCAATCAGACTTTGAGCTTTTTCGATATCATTGTTTTCCACGCTATCAAGGGCATCCTTGATAAAGCCAGTAGTTTTTTGATAAATATCAGACAATTCCTGCAAAGCAGCTTCAGAGAACTCGACATTTTTACGTTGAAGGTAGTCAGTCAGATTGATTAGGGCTTCTGCGTGATCCCCAATCCGTTCTAAATCACGGGATGAATCCAGGATGTTGGTCAGCACTTCACTTTCTTTCTGGCTAAGGGCTTCACTTGAAAGAGTAATGAGGTATCGAGTCAATTTTTCATCAATGGTATTGATGGCTTCTTCTGTCTTGTGACCTTTTTCAGCAACTTTTTCATTAAGGTCAATGATGTAGTTGTATGAAAGGTCAAAGGCTTTAGAAGCATAATTTCCCAAGTGAAGGAGTTCCTTCTTCGCATTTCCGAGAGCGATTGATGGAGCTTGTTTAATCAAATGCTCATCAAGGTAAAGCGGCTCGTACTTGACAACTTCATCTTCACCAGGGATGAGCTTAGTTACAAAGAAAGCCAAAGCTCCGATGAAGGGAAATTGTACAATAGTGTTACTTACGTTAAAGGCACCGTGAGAGAAGGCAATAGTCATCTCAGGTGAGAGGTGAAGGAGTGCCTGGAAGTACTCAATCATAGCAGTGAAGGGGCCTAATAAAATTAAGCAAAGGATAGTTCCTAATACGTTAAAGGTGACGTGGGTTGCAGCAACGCGTTTCGCAGAGACATTGGCTCCTGCTGCCGCGATGATAACGGTTAGGGTTGTCCCGATATTATCCCCGAAGAGAACTGGTAGAGAACCTTTAAGGTCAAGGAAGCCACCTGCATAGAGACCCTGCAAAATCCCGATTGTCGCAGAAGAAGCTTGGATGAGAACGGTAATCACAGCACCGGCAAAAACTCCTAACACAGGATTTTGTCCCAAGGTTACCATGTATTCCTTGAATTGTGGTAAATCTTTAAGAGGGCTCATACCGGCACTGATGAGGTTGAGGGCGTAGAAGATTCCCCCTACACCAAACAGGATGCGCCCAATATTGTTTGCTGTTCTGTTTTTTGTAAAGAATAGGAACATGGTTCCAAGGAAAATCAAGGGTAAAGCATACTCACCAAGCTTGAAACCGATGATAAAGGAAGTAACGGTAGTTCCGATGTTGGCTCCCATGATAATTCCGATAGCCTGTCTAAGAGTTAGAAGGCTAGCGCTGACCAGTCCAACCGTGATAACTGTAACCCCTGTACTTGACTGAATCAGGGCAGTCACGACAATCCCGACTAGAACACCTAAAAAGGGATTGCTGGTGTACTTGTCAATGTAAAAACGAAGGCGATCTCCAGCAGCTTGTTGCAAACCGTCTCCCATGGTCTTGATACTATATAAGAATAGTCCCAGACCACCTAAAAAGTGAAATAAAATTTCCTGCCAATTAATGGACATTTCTTTTTCCTCCGAAAAATAATAACGGAATTTCTCCTATTCTATTTTAAAGGATAAAAGTAAATCTAACAAGTGTTTAGATGAAATTTTCCTAAGAAAAGGCAACTTTCTTTAAAAATAGGGAGTAAATTTACTTTCCAAGAGTGGCTTTATTCAATTATGTCCAAATTTTACTGATTATTATCCTAGTTATAGTTTTTATGTTAAATAGATTGACATCGTTTTCATATAGGATAAAATGAAGATGATCCTGTTCTGATGGTTGTCATGAGAACAGTTACTTTTTACAATAAAGTAAAGTGCTTACTTTGTTTTCAATAGGAGGAAAATATGAAAGATCTATTCTATGAAAAATGCTGCCGTTATAGCATTCGTAAGTTGTCAATCGGGGCTTGTTCCTTGATGATCGGTTCAGCTTTGTTTGCGAGTCCAGTCCTCGCCGAACAGCTCTCAGTCTCTGACACAGTTGCAAATACGAGCGCTCAAGCTGCAAGTACTAGTGAAACAACTAATCCAGATACTGCAGCTATCGAAAAACAATTATCGGAAACAGGGAACAAAGTAGATAAGCAACCGATCTCAGAAAATACTCCGGCAATAACTGCTTTGGTTAATGAAAAAGAAGAAGCAAAACCAGCTCCAACGGAAACAGTTGAAAAAGTAGCTCAACCAGCTGAAAATGAAGGAGTCAAGCCAGAGGAAGCGCCTCAAGTAACTGATAAGAAAGCAGACAAACCAACTCTAGCAGACGTTCCTAAAAATGAAGAAAAAAGTCTCCGACCAAAAGAAATCAAGTTTGATACTTGGGAGGATTTGTTGAAATGGGAACCTGGTGCGCGTGAGGATGATTCCATCAACCGTTCCTCAGTTGAACTCGCCAAGCGCCATAGAGGTCAGTTGGTGAATGAAAAAGCTAGTAGAAGAGCCAAGGTTCAAGCTCTGTCTAATACCAATTCTAAAGCCAAAGACCATGCATCTGTTGGTGGAGAAGAATTTAAAGCTTATGCTTTTGACTACTGGCAATACTTGGATTCAATGGTCTTCTGGGAAGGCCTAGTCCCAACTCCAGATGTCATTGATGCAGGGCATCGTAATGGTGTGCCTGTTTATGGAACCTTGTTCTTCAACTGGTCAAATAGCATCGCTGACCAAGAGAAGTTTGCTGCTGCTTTGAAACAAGATGAGGATGGAACCTTCCCGATTGCACGAAAACTTGTCGATCTTGCTAAGTATTATGGCTTTGATGGGTATTTTATCAACCAAGAAACAACGGGTGACTTAGTGACGCCCCTTGGTGAAAAAATGCGTCAATTCATGCTCTACACAAAGGAATATGCAGCAAAAGTCAACCATCCAATTAAGTATGCTTGGTACGATGCCATGACCTACAAATATGGTCGTTACCACGAAGATGGTCTAGGCGATTACAACTATCAGTTCATGCAAAAAGAAGGTGACAAGGTCCCTGCAGATCAATTTTTTGCCAATTTCAACTGGAATAAGGAAAAGAATGACCACTCTGTAGAGATGGCAAAATGGCTAGAACGTAGTCAATATGATGTCTTTGCAGGCTTGGAATTGCAACAAGGTGGTTCTTATAAGACAAAAGT
This sequence comes from Streptococcus sp. 20925_1_24, assembly GCF_041432335.1. GTDB lineage: Bacteria > Bacillota > Bacilli > Lactobacillales > Streptococcaceae > Streptococcus > Streptococcus mitis_BM. Next base: position 16,034 of record NZ_JAPVZM010000010.1, read on the forward strand.
CAAATGGGATGCTCTCTTGGATGAAAAGGGCAAGTTGCGTTTGTCACTTGGACTATTTGCACCAGATACGATTACTAGTCTAGGAAAAACAGGTGAAGATTACCACAAAAACGAAGATATCTTCTTCACAGGTTACCAAGGAGATCCGACAGCTCAAAAACCAGCAGACAAAGAGTGGTATGGAATTGCCAATTTGGTTGCTGACCGCACACCAGCAGTAGGACGAACCTTCACGACCTCCTTTAATACAGGTCATGGTAGAAAGTGGTTTGTAGACGGCAAAGTTTCTAAAGATTCTGAGTGGAACTACCGTTCTGTTTCAGGTGTCTTGCCAACATGGCGCTGGTGGCAGACTTCGACAGGGGAAAAACTTCGTGCAGAATATGACTTTACAGATGCCTATAATGGTGGTAACTCCCTTAAATTCTCAGGTGATGTAGCTGGTAAGACGGACCAAGATGTGAATTTGTATTCTACCAAACTAGAAGTAACGGAGAAAACCAAACTTCGGGTTGCCCACAAGGGAGGAAAAGGCTCGAAAGTTTATATGGCTTTCTCTACGACTCCAGACTACAAATTTGAAGATGCGGAGGCATGGAAAGAACTGACTCTTTCTGACAACTGGACAAATGAAGAAATTGACCTTGGCTCACTAGCAGGAAAAACCATCTATGCAGTTAAACTCTTCTTCGAACATGAAGGTGCTGTGAAAGATTATCAGTTCAAGCTAGGACAATTAACAATTTCAGACAATTACCAAGCACCGCAAGCTCCAACGGGTCTCTCTGTGGTGAAGCAATCTCTTAAGAATGCCCAAGAAGCTGAAGCAGTTGTTCAATTTTCGGGCAACCAAGATGCAGATTTCTATGAAGTCTACGAAAAAGATGGGGATAACTGGCGTTTGTTGACAGGATCATCTGCTTCCGCTATCTACTTGCCAAAAGTTAGCCGCTCTGCTAATGCGACTGGTAGGACTCAGGAATTGAAAGTCGTTGCGGTTGGTAAAAATGGACTTCGTTCTGAAGCTGCGACGGCATCCTTTAACTGGGGCATGACGGTTCAGGATACAACTCTCCCAAGACCTTTGGCTGAAAATATTGTTCCAGGGGCAACGGTTATTGGTAGCACTTTCCCTAAGACTGAAGGTGGAGAAGGTATTGAAGGTATGTTGAATGGTACCATTACCAGTCTTTCAGACAAGTGGTCTTCTGGACAGTTAAGTGGTAGTGTGGATATTCGTTTAACCCAGCCACGTACAGTTGTTAGATGGGTGATGGACCATGCTGGAGCTGGTGGGGAATCTGTAAACGACGGTTTGATGAACACCAAAGACTTTGACCTTTATTATAAAGACGCGGATGGTCGATGGAAGTTGGCTAAGGAAGTTCGTGGCAATAAAGCCCATGTTACAGATATTACCTTTGATAAACCAATCACAGCTCAAGACTGGCGTTTGCATGTCATTACATCTGATAACGGAACACCTTGGAAGGCCATTCGTATCTACAACTGGAAGATGTACGAAACCTTGGATACAGAAAGTCAAAATATTCCAATGGCTAAGGTAGCTGCTCGTTCACTTGGAAACCATCAAGTTCAACTAGGCTTCTCTAATGTTCCGGCAGGCGCAACCATCACCGTTTACGACAAGGCTGATTCACAAACACCAATTGCGACCTTGAAGTCTGAAACTGGAGGCGACTTGGCTACGGCACCATTGGGCTTTGACAAGCAACCAAATTTACTTTACTATCGTACCCAACTACCTGGCAAAGAAATCAGTAACATACTGGCAGTAGCGATTCCGCAGGATGAGAGAAAAATTGCTACAGTTAGCCTTGAAAAAGGACCTAAAAAAACAGTTTATGAAGAGGGAGAAAAACTTGACCTTAGAGGCGGAACACTGCGTGTTCAATACGAAGGGGGACAAGCCGATGAGCTGATTAACCTTACTCACTCAGGTGTGACTATCTCTGGATACGATGCCCATCAAAAAGGGGAGCAGAAGCTCACAGTCAGCTATCTTGGAGTTACAGTTACGGGCGATTTGAAGGTGCAAGTGACAGGACAAGACCAAGGGAAGGCGAAAGAAGTGACTAAATTGTCCATTACTCAGAAACCGAAAACGGATTATCTAGTAGGAGATCAACTGGATATTGCAGAAGGTCGCTTCGGAGTTCTCTATGATGACGAGACAGAAGAAAGTCATGCCTTCACAGATCAAGGTGTTGAAATTACAGGCTACGATGCTCAAAAGACTGGCCGTCAAACTTTGACGCTTCGTTACCAAGGTCATGAAGTTAACTTTGATGTTTTGGTATCACCAAAGGCTGCGGTTAATGATGAATATCTCAAGCAAGAAATTACTGCTGCCCAAGGACGTCAGTCAACTGTTGCATATACCTTCTCAAGCGAGGAAAAACAAGCTGCGCTAGTAGAGAAGCTCAATGCGGCAAAAACTGCAGCAGAAAACCATAATGCCAGTCAAGAAGAAGTCAACCAGGCTTTGAATGAGTTGAAACAAGCTGGTGCGGATTTGGATGGAAACCAACGTTATCAAACTGCTAGAGAAGAATTGGAAGGTTTACTCGAATCCGTCCGTGAAAAAGATTCTCAAGCTGAGTTGATTGCCCAAGCAGAATCTTTGTTAGCTTCACAAACGCCAACTCCACAAGCTTTTGCGGACATGAAAGAAAAGCTGAATAAGAAACTAGCTCCTGCAGCAGAAAGCCACCACCTTGGTAGCATGGATCCAAATGAAGTAGCGCCAACTGTTGAAGCTCTCTCTGAACTAGTTGTGGAAACTGAAACAACAGCCTTCGAACGTCAAGAGCGCCCAAATGCAAGCCTTCTTAAAGGACAACGTCAACTTGTCCAAAAAGGAGCGGAAGGTCAAATTCGTCGTCTAGTAGAAGTAGATTCCCAAGGCAATCGCATCCTTCGTTCGACTGAAGTTCTCAAGGAAGCGATCCCAGAAATCACCGAAGTAGGTACAAAAGTTCTATCAAGTAATCAACCAGCTGAAGGTGTGAAAGATTTAGTTCAAGCAACTCCAAAACTGGAAGTTGAAAAAGTTTCAGTATCCTTTGAACGTCAAAAACGTCCAAACTCAGAACTTCTCAAAGGTCAACGTCGTATTGTGCAAGCTGGAGAGGAGGGGGAAATTCGTCGTCTAGTAGAAGTAGATTTCCAAGGCAATCGTACCCTTCGCTCGACTGAAGTTCTCAAAGAAGCTCTTCCAGAGATTACCGAAGTAGGTACAAAAGTTCTATCAAGTAACCAACCGGCTGAGGGAGTAAAAGACCTGGTTCTAAGAACTCCGAAACTAGAAGTTGAAGAAGTTTCAGTAGTTTTTGAACATCAAGAACGTCCAAACGCAGAGCTTCTCAAAGGTCAACGTCGTATTGTGCAAGCTGGAGAAGAAGGTCAAATTCGTCGCTTTGTAGAAGTAGATTCCCAAGGTAATCGTACTCTTCGTTCAACAGAAGTTCTCAAGGAAACTATCCCAGAAATTACTGAAGTTGGAACCAAAGTCTTTTCAAGTAATCAACCAGCTGAAGGTGTGAAAGATTTAGTTCTAGAAACTCCGAAACTAGAAATTGAAGAAGTTGCAGTATCCTTTGAACGTCAAGAGCGTCCAAACTCAGAACTTCTCAAAGGTCAACGTCGTATTGTGCAAGCTGGAGAAGAAGGACAAGTTCGTCGCTTTGTAGAAGTAGATGCCCAAGGCAAACGCACCCTTCGTTCGACTGAAATTCTCAAGGCAGCTCTTCCGGAAATTGTTGAAGTGGGAACTAAAGAAGAGAAATTCTCACAAACAATGAATCAGCTTCCTTTAGTAGCATCGGCAAAAGTTAAAGAAGCAAGTAAAGAACTTCCAAATACTGGAGCGACAAGAGAATCTAGCTTAGTAGCACTAGGACTCCTCGGAGTGATGAGTGGCTATGGCCTACTTGCTGGAAAGAAGAGAGAAGACTAACCGTATTGAATATTGGATTTTCTCGTAAAAACTAAAAAACAAGATTTGACTGCATCTCAGTCAGATCTTGTTTTAACTAGTAGAAATCAGTGAAAAATGAGTAAATGAACTAGTTTGTCTTGTATATTTAGTTATTTGGAAAGGTTATTCTAGTTTTGATTTTAAGAAATGCTAGTTTCAGTTGCAAGAAAGAACTGGAAAAGTTTAGGCTTTTTCTATCTCTTTTGCTGATTTTGTGATATAATTAACACGTATAAAAAAAGAAGGAGTCATATCTAATGGCAAAATTGACTGTTAAAGACGTTGAATTGAAAGGGAAAAAAGTTCTCGTTCGTGTTGACTTCAACGTACCTGTAAAAGATGGCGTGATTACCAACGACAACCGTATCACTGCAGCTCTTCCAACTATCAAGTACATCCTTGAACAAGGTGGACGTGCTATCCTCTTCTCTCACCTTGGCCGTGTGAAAGAAGAAGCAGATAAAGCTGGTAAATCACTTGCTCCTGTTGCTGCAGACTTGGCAGCTAAATTGGGTCAAGACGTTGCTTTCCTTCCAGGAGTCACTCGTGGTGCTGAATTGGAAGCAGCTATCAACGCTCTTGAAGATGGACAAGTTCTCTTGGTTGAAAACACTCGTTACGAAGATGTTGACGGTAAGAAAGAATCTAAAAACGATCCTGAACTTGGTAAATACTGGGCATCACTTGGAGATGGTATCTTCGTAAACGATGCATTCGGTACAGCTCACCGTGCACACGCATCTAACGTTGGTATTTCAGCAAACGTTGAAAAAGCAGTTGCTGGTTTCCTTCTTGAAAACGAAATTGCCTACATCCAAGAAGCAGTTGAAACTCCAGAACGTCCATTTGTGGCTATCCTTGGTGGTTCAAAAGTTTCAGACAAGATCGGTGTTATCGAAAACTTGCTTGAAAAAGCTGATAAAGTCCTTATCGGTGGTGGTATGACTTACACATTCTACAAAGCACAAGGTATCGAAATCGGTAACTCACTTGTAGAAGAAGACAAATTGGATGTTGCGAAAGCTCTTCTTGAAAAAGCAAACGGTAAATTGATCTTGCCAGTTGACTCAAAAGAAGCTAACGCATTTGCTGGCTACACTGAAGTGCGTGACACTGAAGGTGAAGCAGTTTCTGAAGGCTTCCTTGGTCTTGACATCGGTCCAAAATCTATCGCTAAATTTGACGAAGCTTTGACTGGTGCGAAAACAGTTGTATGGAACGGACCTATGGGTGTATTTGAAAACCCAGACTTCCAAGCTGGTACAATCGGTGTGATGGATGCTATCGTGAAACAACCAGGCGTTAAATCAATCATCGGTGGTGGTGACTCAGCTGCTGCAGCGATCAACCTTGGTCGCGCAGACAAATTCTCATGGATCTCTACTGGTGGTGGAGCATCAATGGAACTTCTTGAAGGTAAAGTATTGCCAGGTTTGGCTGCACTTACAGAAAAATAATTTCAGCCCGTTAGTCTCTACAAAATCCTGATTTTGTAGAAAAAGGAACAAAACTGAAACGTTAACAAAAAGGTGGCTATGTCACCTTTTTGTGCTAGTGGAGGTATTTGTGACGTGGTGGTGGGGCATCAATGGAGCTTCTTGAAGGTAATACTCTTCGAAAATCAAATTCAAACCACGTCAACGTCGCCTTGCTGTACTCAAGTACAGCCTGCGGCTAGTTTCCTAGTTTGCTCTTTGATTTTCATTGAGTATAAAGTTCTTCCAGGACTTGCAGCCTTGACAGAAAAATAAGATTTTATAATGAATCAAAGAAGAGAGGGATGAAAGTTCCTCTTTTCTTTTGCTTAAAATAAAAACGCTTCCTCTCAACTATTGCTCATAAAATCATCCAATTTATGATAAAATGGAAATAGAAAGTTGAGATTATGAGTTATTTTAAAAAATATAAATTCGATAAATCCCAGTTCAAACTTGGTATGCGAACCTTTAAAACAGGTATTGCTGTTTTTCTAGTTCTCTTGATTTTTGGCTTTTTTGGCTGGAAAGGTCTTCAAATTGGTGCTTTGACAGCTGTTTTTAGCCTGAGGGAGAGTTTTGATAAGAGTGTTCATTTTGGGACTTCGCGTATTCTAGGAAATAGTATCGGTGGCCTCTATGCCCTGGTCTTCTTCCTATTAAATACCTTTTTCCATGAAGCCTTTTGGGTGACCTTGGTTGTTGTTCCCATTTGCACCATGTTAACCATTATGACAAATGTAGCCATGAATAACAAAGCAGGGGTTATTGGCGGTGTAGCAGCTATGTTAATCATTACCCTATCGATTCCGAGTGGGGAAACAATTTTGTACGTGTTTGCGCGTGTATCAGAAACTTTCATGGGAGTTTTTGTCGCAATTCTCGTAAATTACGATATTGATCGTATTCGGCTCTTTTTAGAGAAAAAAGAAAAATAATGTTACATTTTATAACATTATCAATTGACGTTTGTCTTTTTTTAGACTATAATAGACAGAAAGAAGGAAATTGTAAATGAAGGAAAAAGAATTTCGCCGAAATATGGCTGTTTTTCCTATCGGCAGTGTTATGAAGTTGACCGATCTATCGGCGCGTCAGATTCGTTATTATGAAGATCAAGAGTTGATTAAGCCTGATCGAAACGAAGGGAACCGTCGCATGTATTCCTTGAATGACATGGATCGTCTGCTTGAAATCAAAGATTATATCTCTGAAGGTTATAATATCGCTGCCATTAAGAAAAAATATGCTGAACGTGAAGCGAAATCCAAGAAAGCGGTTAGTCAGACTGAAGTACGTCGTGCACTTCACAATGAACTCCTCCAACAGGGTCGCTTTGCTTCAGTACGGTCACCTTTTGGTCGCGGTTAGGCAACCGCAAGTAGTCATACATTAAGGAGAAAACTCATGCCAATCACAGCTGCAGATATTCGTCGTGAAGTCAAGGAAAAAAATGTTACCTTTATTCGTCTCATGTTCTCAGATATTTTGGGAACCATGAAAAACGTCGAAATTCCTGCTACAGATGAACAGTTAGATAAAGTCTTGTCAAACAAGGCTATGTTTGATGGATCTTCTATCGAAGGTTTTGTACGTATCAATGAATCAGATATGTACTTGTACCCAGACTTGGATACATGGACAGTCTTCCCTTGGGGAGATGAAAATGGAAGTGTTGCAGGTTTGATCTGTGATGTCTATACAACAGAAGGTGAACCATTTGCAGGTGACCCTCGTGGCAATTTGAAACGTGCTCTTCGTCACATGGAAGAAGTGGGATTCAAATCTTTCAACCTTGGGCCAGAGCCAGAATTCTTCCTATTTAAATTGGATGAAAATGGGGACCCAACACTTGAAGTAAATGACAAGGGTGGCTACTTTGATTTGGCACCTACGGACCTTGCGGACAACACACGTCGTGAGATTGTGAATGTCTTGACCAAAATGGGATTTGAAGTAGAAGCAAGTCACCATGAGGTTGCGGTTGGACAGCATGAAATTGACTTCAAGTACGATGAAGTTCTCCGTGCTTGTGATAAGATTCAAATCTTTAAACTTGTTGTTAAAACCATTGCTCGCAAACACGGACTTTACGCAACCTTTATGGCGAAACCAAAATTTGGTATTGCTGGATCAGGTATGCACTGTAATATGTCCTTGTTTGATGCAGAAGGAAACAATGCCTTCTTTGATCCAAATGATCCAAAAGGAATGCAGTTGTCAGAAACTGCCTACTATTTCCTTGGCGGTTTGATTAAGCATGCCTACAACTATACTGCTATTATGAACCCAACAGTTAACTCATACAAACGTTTGGTTCCAGGTTATGAAGCGCCTGTTTACATTGCTTGGGCTGGTCGTAACCGTTCGCCACTTGTACGCGTGCCTGCTTCACGTGGTATGGGAACTCGTCTTGAGTTACGTTCAGTGGATCCGATGGCAAACCCATACATCGCTATGGCGGTTCTGTTGGAAGTTGGTTTGCATGGTATTGAAAACAAAATCGAAGCACCAGCTCCTATCGAAGAAAATATCTACATCATGACAGCGGAAGAGCGTAAGGAAGCTGGCATTACAGACCTTCCATCAACTCTTCACAACGCTTTGAAAGCTCTGACAGAAGATGAGGTTGTCAGAGCAGCTCTGGGAGAACATATCTATACTAGTTTTCTTGAAGCTAAACGTATCGAGTGGGCTAGCTATGCAACTTTCGTTTCACAATGGGAAATTGATAACTATTTAGATCTTTACTAATATAGAAGAAAGATTGCCTGAGGGTGGTCTTTTTTCTTGCGTTTTATATCGAGGTGTGATATATTTTATATAACGAAGTGCGATATATCGAATCGAATAGGAGGTGAATGCAAATGAAATTAACGGATAAGATTCGTCGAGTTTATCTTCCGATGACGGAAACGGGTTTTTATATCTTGTTCTGTCTGCAAAAGGAAGGTCATGGGTACAGTATTACGCAAAAGGTCAAGGGGATGACAGATTCGCAAGTCTTGATTAGTCCAGGAACTATGTATGGGACCTTGTCAAAAATGGAAAAGGATGGTTTGATTTCCTTTGTCCGCGAAGAGGAAAAACGGAAAATCTATCAGATAACAGACTTGGGACGAAAAGTCTTAGATATTGAATTGAAGCGTATTGAACGGCTCTACAGAAATAGTCGGGAGGAAGGATGATGGAAAAGAAAATTGTTTATCGAATTTTTACAATTGCGGATTATGAGAGGGAGGCTTTGTACTTTAGAGAAATGCATGCTAAGGGCTGGAAACTTAGAAAAGTAAGCTACTCTATCTTATTGTTTGCAGTTAAGTATACCTTTGAAAAGTGTCAGCCTGAGCAAGTGTCTTATCAGTTGGATTTTTACCCAATGGAAAAATCAGAGAGAACCTCCTATTTACAGCTGTTTAAAGACTGTGGTTGGGAGCATATTACAGACTTTAATAGTTTTTCCTATTTTAGAAAAGCGCATTCTGAAATTGAATCGGATGCAGAATTTGAAATCTATAATGACGCTGCTGGGAAGTTAGCTATGGTTAATCGCATTTTAAGACTGCGACTAGTACCTGTTTTACTTTTGCTAGCCATACATATACCATTCTTACTTAAATTGCTCAATAGAAGTAATGCGTATGGTCTATGGAGTTTTCTTGCGGTCGGGCTAGATGTTTTCTTGTCTTTAATCCTTTTGTTAATAGTTGCCTATATTAGCTGGAAGTTATGGCATAAAAAGAAGGAATTATCAGATTTATGATAGGATAGGTATGCTCAAAATTGGAGGGGAAGTCATGATAAATAAAAAGCAATTTCGGATTTTCACTATTCTTGATTTGGACAAGGAAGAAGAGTATTTGCATGAGATGCACTTAAAAGGTTGGAGGTATAGAACGAGTCGTTTTGGTTTTTTCTATTTTGATCAATGTCAACCAGATGATGTCATCTACCGTATCTATGATTCTAGATTTCTTAAAAAGTATAAGCATGAACTGCAAGATTTTAGAAATAGAGGTTGGGAATTGATAGAAAGAGGTTTTTGTTCAGTTCTTCGTAAACCAGCTTCTGATATGCTTCCAGAGGATCAAGTCTATATGAGTAATAATCTTAGGTGGGAAGTTATGCGGTTTAGACTTCGTTCCTGTACAGCTACTTTCTCGGGTGGTCTTGTTGTTTGTATGAGTTTATTTAAAGAAGAGCTTTCTATATCTTTCTTTATTATTTTTCTTTTATATGCTTTAATGATTTCTTATCTAATCCATGGTTTTTTCAGACTTAAAAGGAAATACCGAGTAGATGAACAGTGAGTTTCTAGGTCTTCAGACTGATTTTTAGCACTCTTGGTAAAAGAGTGCTAATTTTTTGAGTTTTTGTCTTGACATTCTCTTTTAAGGGTGTATAATAGAATCATAAGTTAGCACTTGAACGTGTCGAGTGCTAATCGGTCAGACAGAGAGGAGTGATGAGATGGTTACAGAGCGTCAGCAGGATATTTTAAATCTGATTATTGACATCTTTACCAAAACGCACGAACCTGTCGGATCCAAAGCCTTGCAAGAGTCTATTAACTCTAGCAGTGCAACCATTCGTAATGACATGGCGGCTCTAGAAAAGCAAGGTTTGCTTGAGAAGGCTCATACTTCAAGTGGTCGGATGCCAAGTGTTGCTGGCTTTCAGTACTATGTAAAACACTCACTGGATTTTGACCGACTGGCTGAAAATGAGGTTTATGAGATTGTCAAAGCCTTTGATCAGGAGTTCTTCAAACTGGAGGATATTCTGCAAGAGGCTGCTAATCTACTGACAGACCTGAGCGGCTGTACGGTAGTAGCACTGGATGTTGAGCCGAGTAGGCAACGGTTGACAGCCTTTGATATCGTTGTTTTGGGGCAACATACAGCCTTGGCAGTATTTACCTTAGACGAGTCTCGAACGGTTACCAGTCAGTTTCTGATTCCAAGAAACTTCTTGCAGGAAGATTTGCTGAAACTGAAGGCAATCATTCAGGAACGTTTCCTAGGTCACACTGTTCTAGATATCCACTACAAGATTCGGACGGAGATTCCGCAGATTATCCAGCGTTATTTCACAACGACGGATAATGTTATCGATCTCTTTGAACACATCTTTAAGGAAATGTTCAACGAAAATATCGTGGTGGCAGGCAAGGTCAATCTCTTGAATTTTGCCAATCTAGCAGCTTATCAGTTCTTTGACCAACCGCAAAAGGTGGCCTTGGAGATTCGTGAAGGGCTGCATGAAGATCAGATGCAAAATGTCCGTGTTGCGGACAGCCAAGAATCCTGTCTAGCAGACCTAGCGGTGATTAGTAGCAAGTTCCTCATTCCTTATCGGGGAGTTGGAATTCTAGCAATTATCGGTCCGGTCAATCTGGATTACCAACAGCTAATCAACCAAGTCAATGTGGTCAACCGTGTTTTGACCATGAAGTTGACAGATTTTTACCGCTACCTCAGCAGTAATCATTACGAAGTACATTAAGATTGAAATCATTAAAGGAGGCGAAGATGGCCCAAGATATAAAAAATGAAGAAGTAGAAGAAGTTCAAGAAGAGGAAGTTGTGGAAACGGTAGAAGAAACGACTCCTGAGAAGTCTGAGTTGGACTTGGCAAATGAACGTGCAGATGAATTTGAAAACAAATACCTTCGCGCTCATGCAGAAATGCAAAATATCCAACGCCGTGCCAATGAAGAGCGTCAAAACTTGCAACGTTATCGTAGCCAGGATTTGGCAAAAGCAATTCTCCCTTCTTTGGACAACCTTGAGCGTGCACTCGCAGTTGAAGGTTTGACAGATGATGTGAAGAAGGGCTTGGAAATGGTGCAAGAAAGCTTGATTCATGCTTTGAAAGAAGAAGGAATCGAAGAAATCGCAGCTGACGGTGAATTTGACCATAACTATCATATGGCTATCCAAACTCTCCCAGCAGACGATGAACACCCAGCAGATACCATCGCCCAAGTCTTCCAAAAAGGCTACAAACTCCATGACCGCATCCTACGCCCAGCAATGGTAGTTGTCTACAACTAGGCGATTCTGACGGTTGCTGAAGCAACTCGTCAGAAAACGGCAATCGCTATGGCGTTTGCCTAGCCTCCTTACTAACTCGTCGTCGAAATAAAATCGATTTCGACTTCTCGTGTCGCAATTTACATAATAGAAAACTTGTCCGAAACGACACTAAACTATGAAGAAAGATAAGAGGCAAGCCGGAGGCTTGCAAGGAAGATATTTCCCGCCGTGGTGAAAGTTTCAGTAGCTTTTGCTACTGAAACAGGGGATTTTTGAGACAATAGGCTCAAAAATAAGTGATGAAATCCCGGAGGGAGTTGCTCACGTCCCCACCACTTAAGGGAAATATCAAAAATAGAAAATTAACTAACAAGGAGAAAAACACATGTCTAAAATTATCGGTATTGACTTAGGTACAACAAACTCAGCAGTAGCAGTTCTTGAAGGAACTGAAAGCAAAATCATCGCAAATCCAGAAGGAAACCGTACAACTCCATCTGTAGTATCATTCAAAAACGGCGAAATCATCGTTGGTGATGCTGCAAAACGTCAAGCAGTCACAAACCCAGATACAGTTATCTCTATCAAATCTAAGATGGGAACTTCTGAAAAAGTTTCTGCAAACGGAAAAGAATACACTCCACAAGAAATCTCAGCTATGATTCTTCAATACTTGAAAGGTTATGCTGAAGACTACCTTGGTGAAAAAGTAACGAAAGCAGTTATCACAGTTCCAGCTTACTTCAACGATGCTCAACGTCAAGCAACAAAAGATGCTGGTAAAATCGCTGGTCTTGAAGTAGAACGTATCGTCAACGAACCAACTGCAGCCGCTCTTGCTTATGGTTTGGACAAGACTGACAAAGAAGAAAAAATCTTGGTATTTGACCTTGGTGGTGGTACATTTGACGTCTCTATCCTTGAATTGGGTGACGGTGTCTTCGACGTATTGTCAACTGCAGGGGACAACAAACTTGGTGGTGACGACTTTGACCAAAAAATCATCGACCACTTGGTAGCAGAATTCAAAAAAGAAAACGGTATTGACTTGTCTACTGACAAGATGGCAATGCAACGTTTGAAAGATGCAGCTGAAAAAGCGAAGAAAGACCTTTCTGGTGTAACTTCAACTCAAATCAGCTTGCCATTTATCACTGCTGGTGAGGCTGGACCTCTTCACTTGGAAATGACTTTGACTCGTGCGAAATTTGATGATTTGACTCGTGACCTTGTAGAACGTACAAAAGTTCCAGTTCGTCAAGCCCTTTCAGATGCAGGTTTGAGCTTGTCAGAAATCGACGAAGTTATCCTTGTTGGTGGTTCAACTCGTATCCCTGCCGTTGTAGAAGCTGTTAAGGCTGAAACTGGTAAAGAACCAAACAAATCAGTAAACCCTGACGAAGTAGTTGCTATGGGTGCTGCTATCCAAGGTGGTGTGATCACTGGTGATGTCAAAGACGTTGTCCTTCTTGATGTAACACCATTGTCACTTGGTATCGAAACAATGGGTGGTGTCTTCACAAAACTCATCGACCGTAACACAACAATTCCAACATCTAAATCACAAGTCTTCTCAACTGCGGCAGACAACCAACCAGCTGTTGATATCCACGTTCTTCAAGGTGAACGCCCAATGGCAGCAGATAACAAGACTCTTGGACGCTTCCAATTGACAGACATCCCAGCTGCACCTCGTGGAATTCCTCAAATCGAAGTTACATTTGATATCGACAAGAACGGTATTGTGTCTGTTAAGGCTAAAGATCTTGGAACTCAAAAAGAACAAACAATTGTGATCCAATCTAACTCAGGTTTGACTGATGAAGAAATTGACCGCATGATGAAAGATGCAGAAGCAAACGCTGAAGCAGATAAAAAACGTAAAGAAGAAGTAGACCTTCGTAACGAAGTAGACCAAGCAATCTTTGCGACTGAAAAGACTATCAAGGAAACTGAAGGCAAAGGATTCGACGCAGAACGTGACGCTGCCCAAGCTGCCCTTGATGACCTTAAGAAAGCTCAAGAAGACAACAACTTGGACGACATGAAAGCAAAACTTGAAGCATTGAACGAAAAAGCTCAAGGACTTGCTGTTAAACTCTACGAACAAGCCGCAGCAGCGCAACAAGCTCAAGCAGGAGCAGAAGGCGCACAAGCAACAGGAAACGCAGGTGATGACGTCGTAGACGGAGAGTTTACGGAAAAATAAGATGCAAAGCCCGTTAAAACCTCACAGTGAAAATAGGAAATCTGATGCAGAAACTTTAGTTTCTAGGAAGATTTGCACCTAAAGGTAGCCACATCTGTAATTCGCTAAAGCGAAAACAGTTACGTCTCTTTTTCACCAAGAGGTTAGGGAGTGCTCGATTTAGCATTACTAGTTTGATTTTTAAAACTCGAACGTCGTAATGATAAGAAGAAATCCAGAGGTTGCAACCCAGCCTCTGTTTTTCGATAAAAAGAGTCTAAACCTGATTTATTTGGGGTTTGTCTCATCAATATGAAATACAGGAATTGAACCCGACCTAAATGGTGGTTTCGTTCCGCAACAATAACAGAAAGGAACAAAGGTGTTCAGGGAATTGAACACGGGTTCCCAAATTTCTTACTCAATATAAAAGAAAGGAATTGAACCCGACCTAAATTCTCGGAAAAAAGATAAATCTGCCTAGGAGCATCGCTTCAGCGTCAGATTTCCTATTTTTCAGTCGAATTTTACGGTCTTGGTATCTTGTATGAACAATACTGAATTTTATGATCGTCTGGGGGTGTCAAAAAACGCTTCGGCAGACGAAATCAAAAAGGCTTATCGTAAACTTTCCAAAAAATATCACCCAGATATCAACAAGGAGCCTGGTGCTGAGGAAAAGTACAAGGAAGTTCAGGAAGCCTATGAGACTTTGAGTGACGACCAAAAACGTGCTGCCTATGACCAATACGGTGCTGCTGGAGCCAACGGTGGTTTTGGTGGAGCTGGTGGTTTCGGCGGTTTCGATGGGGCAGGAGGCTTCGGTGGTTTTGAGGATATTTTCTCAAGTTTCTTCGGCGGAGGCGGTGCTTCGCGCAATCCAAATGCTCCTCGTCAGGGGGATGACCTCCAATACCGTGTGAATTTGACCTTTGAAGAAGCTATTTTTGGAGCTGAAAAAGAGGTTAAGTACAATCGTGAAGCAAGCTGTCGTACATGTAATGGCTCAGGTGCTAAGCCAGGAACAAGTCCAGTCACTTGTGGACGCTGTCATGGCGCTGGTGTCATTAACGTTGATACACAAACTCCGCTTGGTATGATGCGTCGCCAAGTAACCTGTGATGTCTGTCACGGTCGTGGAAAAGAAATCAAGGATCCATGTACCACTTGTCACGGAACAGGTCATGAAAAACAAGCTCATAGTGTACATGTAAAAATCCCTGCTGGTGTGGAAACAGGTCAACAAATTCGCCTAGCTGGTCAAGGTGAAGCTGGATTTAACGGTGGACCTTACGGTGACTTGTATGTAGTGGTTTCTGTGGAAGCCAGCGACAAGTTTGAACGTGAAGGAACGACTATCTTCTACAATCTCAACCTCAACTTTGTCCAAGCAGCTCTTGGTGACACAGTAGATATTCCAACTGTTCACGGTGATGTTGAATTGGTTATTCCAGAGGGTACTCAGACTGGTAAGAAATTCCGTCTACGTGGAAAAGGAGCTCCGAGCCTTCGTGGCGGTGCAGTTGGTGACCAATACGTTACTGTCAATGTCGTAACACCGACAGGCTTGAATGACCGCCAAAAAGCAGCGCTTAAAGAATTCGCAGCTGCTGGTGATTTAAAAGTCAATCCAAAGAAAAAAGGTTTCTTTGACCATATTAAAGATGCCTTTGATGGAGAATAAAGTAAAAAGAGCCGTCGGGCTCTTTTTGCTTTATAGATTTTTTAAGACTTTCCTTAAGTAATGACGGACGGTAGCGACCTTCTTCGAAGTTCCATACCTAAACTTTGAACTTAGGTCTCAAAGTTTCCGGAAACCTGAAACCAAACTGTTTCAGGTGTTTTCATTACGGCGGAAAGACTTCGATTTAGTTGTGAAATGGTGAATGAGTTGCCTAAATTATGGTGTATAGTTGATGGGATATAACTTGTTTACATTTTAAAAAAGAGCCGAGTAGCTCTTTTTACTTATCTTCGATTTCCTGTGTTTCTTTAATCACAGCTAGTCTAGTCTGGATATCTTTTTCCAAGACCTTAAACTTGTAAGTCAGGTCTTCTTGGTATTCCTTGATGAGTTCTTTTTGCTGGTCGATGATTTGCAGGCTGTTTTGGATAATATCCACATCGTCTTTGATAGCTTGAACGCGGTCAGTGGTATTCAAGACTTCATCTGTGATGGTTTGGCGATTTTTTGTGATTAGATAACTTCCAGCTGCAGCTCCTGCAAATAGCAGTAGATTGGATAATTTCATGGCAACTCCTTATGCGTTTTTGATGGTTTCAGCGATTTGAGCAAGTTTGTCAAAGTCTGGTTCGTGGGCGATAAAATCAATCTTGAGGTCATCGTCCGCACTGTAGCGAGGCACAAGGTGAACGTGGGTATGAAAGACTGTTTGACCAGCGACTTCTTCACAGTTGGCAATGATATTCATGCCAGCAGCCTTAGTGGCTTTCATGACTTTTTGAGCCACTTTTGGCACTTGGGCAAAGAGTTGGCTGGCGCTAGTAGCGTCCATTTCTAAAAGATTGCGATAGTGTTCTTTTGGCACGACTAAGGTGTGACCTGGTGTCACTTGAGAGATATCAAGAAAGGCAAGAACCTGCTCATCTTCATATACTTTTGAAGCAGGAATTTCCCCTGCGATGATTTTACAAAAAATGCAATCTGACATAAAATCTACCTCTACTGTATTGAATTTTGATATAATATAGCTACATTATACCAGATTTGGAGAAAATATGTTAGAAATTAAAAATCTGACAGGTGGTTATGTTCATGTCCCTGTCTTGAAAGATGTGTCCTTTACCGTTGAAAGTGGGCAGTTGGTCGGTTTGATTGGTCTCAATGGTGCTGGGAAATCAACGACGATCAATGAGATTATCGGTCTGTTGACACCTTATAGCGGTTCCATCAATATCAATGGCCTGACTCTGCAAGAAGATGCGACTAGCTATCGCAAGCAGATTGGTTACATTCCTGAGACGCCTAGCCTGTATGAAGAATTGACCCTCAGAGAGCATATCGAAACGGTTGCTATGGCTTATGCTATTGAGCAAAAGGTGGCTTTTGAGCGAGTAGAACCTTTGTTAAAAATGTTCCGTCTGGATCAGAAATTGGACTGGTTCCCTGTTCATTTTTCAAAAGGGATGAAGCAGAAGGTCATGATTATCTGTGCTTTTGTGGTGGATCCGAGTCTTTTCATCGTGGATGAGCCTTTCCTTGGTCTTGATCCACTGGCTATTGCAGACTTGATTCAGCTTTTGGAAGTGGAAAAGCAAAAGGGCAAGTCCATTCTTATGAGTACCCACGTGCTGGATTCGGCGGAGAAGATGTGTGATGCTTTTGTCATTCTCCACAAGGGAGAGGTGCGTGCCAAGGGAAATCTCTTGCAACTGCGCGAAGCCTTTGATATGCCTGAGGCTAGTTTGAATGATATTTACTTGGCTCTGACCAAAGAGGAGGAGCTATGAAAGACTTGTTTTTAAAGAGAAAGCAGGCTTTTCGTAAGGAGTGTCTTGGTTATCTGCGCTATGTGCTCAATGACCACTTTGTCTTGTTCCTGCTTGTCCTGCTGGGCTTTCTAGCCTACCAGTACAGTCAACTCTTGCAAGATTTTCCTGAAAATCATTGGCCTATCCTTTTGTTTGTGGGCATTACGTCTGTTTTACTTTTACTTTGGGGAGGAATTGCCACCTATATGGAGGCTCCAGACAAGCTCTTTCTCTTGGTTGGAGAAGAAGAAATCAAGCTCCATCTCAAGCGTCAAACTGCTATTTCCCTAGGCTTTTGGCTCTTTGTTCAGACCCTTTTCTTGCTTTTATTTGCGCCTTTATTTTTAGCCATGGGTTATGCCTTACCACTTTTTTTGATCTATGTGCTTTTATTGGGGGTAGGAAAATATATCCTCTTTCGTCAAAAGGCCAGCAAATTTTTCACTGAAACTGGGCTGGACTGGGACTATGTCATTTCCCAAGAAAGTAAGCGCAAGCAAGTCTTGCTTCGTTTCTTCGCCCTCTTTACGCAGGTCAAGGGAATTTCAAACAGTGTCAAGCGTCGGGCCTATCTGGACTTTATCCTAAAGGCTGTTCAGAAGGTGCCTGGAAAGATTTGGCAAAATCTCTATCTGCGTTCTTATCTGCGAAATGGAGACCTCTTTGCCCTCAGTCTTCGACTTCTCTTGCTTTCCATATTGGCGCAGGTCTTTATCGAGCAAGCTTGGATTGCGACAGCAGTGGTGGTTCTCTTTAACTACCTCTTGCTCTTCCAGTTGCTTGCCCTCTATCACGCCTTTGACTACCAGTATTTGACCCAACTCTTTCCACTGGACAAGGGGCAAAAGGAAAAAGGTTTGCAGGCTGTAGTCCGAGGATTGACCAGTTTTGTTTTAGTAGTGGAATTAATCGTCGGTCTTGTGACCTTCCAAGAAAAACTTGCTCTTCTAGCCTTGCTGGGTGCAGGTTTGGTTTTACTAGTCTTATATTTGCCTTATCAGGTAAAACGTCAGATGCAGGACTAACATTGCTTATATGATATTAAAAAAGAAGTTGAGTTCAGTTTGTCTCAGCTTCTTTTATTTTTTACAAGAGAATGGTTGGGCCGTAGAGACTTAACTTGGTCTTGACTTGGTCAAAGTGAAAACGGTCATAGGCCCGCCAAGCGGTGCGAGTAGGAGCGTCTGGATTGAGAGCGCTGAGTCCCATGAGAAGACTGCAAGTCTGGTAAAATTTTTCCAGTTCAATCAAGAATCGATTATCCACTGTCTCAGCTTTAGAGAGAAAGCGGAGGATATTGTCCAGTTGCTCCTGAAATCGGACGTCGTCAGCGGTTGCCTGTTTGCATGCTTGGTAGGCTTTGTTCAAGTCAGTAATCAAAGTCTGAGCTGTTTTGATAGGGTCTGTATCTGTCATGAGAATGCCTCCTTTAATCTGGGTGCCAGTCTTGTTTCTAGCAACTGTGTTTTGATACTGTCAGTCTATCACTTTTATCTCCTTTTTCACCATCAAATCTTTAATTGCCCTTGAAATTTCCTGAATGGTACTGTTAAGATTTTATGATAAAATAGTGGTAAGATTATCATGCTTATTTGAGGAACAAGATACCCTTCAGGAGCGTTAAAGGCCTGTTTAAGATTTGGTGGGCTTGTATCATAGTATTTTTGCTATTCTCTTTTTAGGAAGAAATCGAAACAAGGAGAGTAAAAAGATGAGAATATTTGTTTTAGAAGATGATTTTTCCCAACAGACTAGGATTGAAACGACGATTGAGAAACTCTTGAAAGAACATCATATCACTCCCAGTTCTTTTGAGGTCTTTGGTAAGCCAGACCAGCTGCTGGCAGAGGTGCATGAGAAGGGGGTGCATCAGCTATTCTTTTTGGATATTGAGATTCGAAATGAGGAGATGAGGGGTCTGGAAGTGGCTAGAAAGATTCGGGATCGAGACCCCTATGCTCTCATCGTCTTTGTGACGACTCACTCGGAGTTTATGCCCTTGTCCTTTCGCTACCAAGTGTCAGCTTTGGACTACATTGATAAGGCCTTGTCGGCAGAGGAGTTTGAATCTCGGATCGAGACAGCCCTCCTCTATGCCAATAGTCAAGATAGTAAGAGTCTGGCGGAAGATTGCTTTTACTTTAAATCAAAATTTGCCCAATTCCAGTATCCTTTTAAAGAGGTCTACTATCTCGAAACATCGCCCAGAGCCCATCGTGTTATTCTCTATACTAAGACGGACAGGCTGGAATTTACAGCGAGTTTAGAGGAGGTTTTCAAGCAGGAACCTCGTCTCTTGCAGTGCCACCGCTCTTTTCTCATCAATCCTGCCAATGTGGTTCGTTTGGATAAGAAAGAAAAACTTCTTTACCTTCCCAATGGTGGAAGCTGTATGATAGCGCGTTATAAGGTCAGGGAAGTGTCTGAAGCTATCAATAACTTACACTAAGTGAGGTGCTGGAATGGAATTAGTTTGGAAGATAGTATATGTGTTTTTGATATCTGGATTGGAATTGTTTATATTTTTTAAGGTGGATGGAATTGTTCTAACTCTGGAGAGAGTTTTTAAGTCCTTTCTTTTTAAGCTACTTTTAGCAGTTGTTTTTGTAACGATTAGCTATATAGTAGGAAATACTTACCTATCTTATTTTATGGAACCCTTGTACGGCATTGGTTTATCTTTCTTATTGTTAAGAGGGCTTCCTAAAAAACTACTCTTCTTTTATGGTCTCTTTCCAATGATGTTGGTGAATCTTTTTTTCAGGGTAGTCTCCTATTTTGTGCTTCCATTTTTGGGGCAAGAGCATGTGTATGATGACCGCTCTTTTATTTGGTTATGTATAAAAATTTTCATTTGCTTTATTTCTCTAGCCTTTTTGAAATGGTTAGACTATGATTTTACTAGTTTGAGGAGGGAGATTCTCGATAAAGGTTTTCAACAGTCTCTGACTAAGATTAACTGGATAATGGGGGCTTACTATCTAGTGATGCAAAGTCTGTCTTATTTTGAAAATGTACAAGGTATTCAATCAACGACTGTTCGCCATCTGATTCTAGTGTTTTACCTACTCTTTTTTATGGGGGTTATCAAGAAGCTGGATACCTATTTGAAGTACAAACTCCATGAGAGACTGGACCAAGAGCAGGCCTTGCGCTACAGAGATATGGAACGCTATAGTCGGCATATAGAGGAACTTTACAAGGAAGTACGGAGTTTTCGCCATGACTACACCAACCTCTTGACCAGTTTACGTCTGGGCATTGAAGAGGAGGATATGGAGCAGATAAAAGAGGTCTACGATTCGGTCTTAAAGGATTCTAGTGAAAAATTGCAGGACAATAAATATGACCTTGGTCGATTGGTGAATATTCGTGATAAAGCCCTCAAAAGTCTACTAGCAGGGAAATTTCTAAAAGCTAGAGATAAGAACATTGTCTTTAATGTCGAAGTTCCTGAGGAGATTCAGGTAGAGGGGATGAGCCTGCTTGATTTTCTGACTATTGTGTCTATCCTTTGTGACAATGCTATTGAAGCCAGTGCAGAGGCCAGTCAACCTCATGTTTCAATTGCTTTTTTAAAAAATGGAGCACAGGAGACCTTTATCATTGAAAATTCCATTAAAGAAGAGGGTATAGACATTTCTGAGATTTTCTCCTTTGGAGCCAGTTCTAAAGGGGAGGAGAGAGGAGTTGGTCTCTATACCGTCATGAAAATTGTGGAAAGCCATCCTAATACCAGTCTAAATACCACCTGTCAAAATCAAATCTTTCGTCAGGTTTTAACGATTCACTCGATATCAGTTGATGATTAGAAGATTTGTGGAAAGAAGTACTGCCTAAAGTCATCAATTAAAATACTATAGTATGCGAGGTATCATAAATGAATAAGAAATCCTATTTTATCATCTGTTCTACGTTGATCATAGCATCGAATCTTCTCATGATTTCCGTGGTGAACAAGGGAGAAGAAACGGGGAGCAATCTGTTTGTGATTGCTATAGCCTGTGTTATGTTACCATCATTCTTATATGCGGTTGAGAACAGACTTACTTCAATGGTAAGAGTAGAATCAATACTCCTGATTCAGTTGACAGTTATATCCCTACTCCGTCTTATAAACAGAATAGGGAGTACGCCTGAAATCCTCAACATTATCATTACCCTTATCGCTTTGGCAAGTGGGACAGCTGCTATTCTTGTTGCAATCATGAGAATATATGAGAACAGACGGAAGTAAGGCTGAATAGCTTTCGATGTATTTTCACATTGTTAAATTTCCCTAGGGCAAGTATGTTTTTTATGCTTGCTTTTTTTATTTTTAACAATTCAAGATGTTTTGATGACCATTTATGATTTGGATGGAAAATTTAAAAAAATAGTAGTATACTAACCTTATTAAGGTTGTAATAAGACGAAAGTAAAAAGAGGTATTCCTCGTGAATGCAAAAACAATGTTACAATTGGCTATTATGGTTGCTTAAAGGCTTGAGCTTGTGTACTTGGAGGTAATTATGGATTTCAAAAGTTTTCTTATTGTTTTTGTTGTTGGTATGTTTGTTTCTTTTATTACTTCTTTAATTAGGGAAAAATTTTTAAAATCTCCAAAGAAGAATAAAGATAGA
This sequence comes from Streptococcus sp. 20925_1_24, assembly GCF_041432335.1. Classification (GTDB taxonomy): domain Bacteria; phylum Bacillota; class Bacilli; order Lactobacillales; family Streptococcaceae; genus Streptococcus; species Streptococcus mitis_BM. Next base: position 37,849 of record NZ_JAPVZM010000010.1, read on the forward strand.
TCTAATTAGATAAAGAGATTTTTTATCGCTAGTTTAATCTACAGGGGAGTTTCTTTAATATTGTTTCGCCTGTCAAAATGATATGTGATAGCAGAATAAAAAATCTACAAATTAAGTTGGTATCAATATGGTGTAAAGGGCAAGTATGTTTTTCATGCTTGCTTTTTAAATTTTTTACAATTCAAGATGTTTTGATGACCATTTATGATTTGAGTGTTCCAAGGATAAAATGAGTGCTATACTAGCAGTGTAAAGGTTGTAGCTAAACTAAGATAAAGCATACATTTAGGAGGAAATTTTATGAAGAAAAAAATACTGATTATTTTCGTTCTATATCTGATCATGTCTACCCTTCTTTATCCGCTTAGGGAGAGTATTTGGTATCATCTATTTTATACCATAGCCTATATGATTGCGGTTGTGATCTATTTTGCTTTAACTAAAAAGAAAGGAGCAAAGAAATGAAAGCTTTTCTTGCTAAAAAACGGAACATCTTCCTTACGAGATTGTTCCTAGGTCAGTTGCCCTTGCTTGTCTCTACTTATCTATTTCTATCTCGTCAGTTTTTAAATTTTTCATTGGTTTTCCAATTTCTTTTAGTGGTTATTAACTTGGCCTCTATTTTGGTTACTGTTTACCTCACTAGGGAGATGAGGATAAGAGAGTTTGAAGATGATGATTTGGTTAGTCCTAGAACCAATCAACTTATGTATATCGGTTTGACAGGCTTTATGTCTATCATTTGTTTGTATAGAGGTATCACAGCTGGAGAATTCTATCAACAATTAATTGCCTACATTGGTGCTATTCTCTGCTTGCTTATCATGCTTCTGCTCATTTGGGGCTTGAAGTATTATAAAAAGTAGCTTCCTTTCCTCTTTTATCAGGGTATTTGAGTAGAAAGCTCTATTAAAAAGTTCGTGAAATAAATGAATGGAGGTATTTAATATGAAATACAGATTATTTCTTGTTATTTTCGTGAGTAGTATGTTGAATATTCTTTTAGGGACATTTTTACAAATCTCTATCGTATCTATTGGGTGGATTGTTCTCTACAGTGGATTATTTGAAGCAGGCATTTTCCTTCTTGCTAATAAAGGGGTGGCGGTAAAAATCAAGGAAGTAGACATTCGAAACCGCTTTAAATTTATTTTTGGAAAAACCTTATGGTTTCAAATTCTTTTGCTCATCTTTTTGATGGTCAAACTTTATCTTGGTTTGGATGCGAGGTTGATTTTATTCTATGGACATATTTTCATTGTCTTTAATGCCTTAATGTATCTATTATCTAGTAGTCAGGTTAGCCTTAAAAAGAACAAGCTGTCTTCTTAATCTTGCAGTAATAGAGCCTGACAGGAGGGGGCCATCCTGTCTTGTAGATAGTGGGGAGGATTTCTATGAAAAGACACTCTATTCTTTTCAAAACGAGTGCCATTCTTTCTTATTTGTTTCTGTTTTTCGGACTGTCTTGGACAACCCAATTTTGGAGCGATTATTGGGAGTTCTCGTCTTGGGTAGGAAATATTATCTGGATTCGAAACATCATCAGTCTTCTCTTTATCGGCTTGATGGTTTGGATTTTGGTTAGGTCGGGCCATGCTTATCTCTTTCGCATCCCTAGGAAAAAGTGGTTGAGCTATTCTGTTCTGACGGTGTTAGCCGCTGTTGTACTTATCTGCTTTAACTATCTGACAGCTAAACACGTCCAGGGAACTAATGAAGGGTGGAATTTGTTTATTGCCTATAGTGAGACAAATTTTGCGGAGTTTGGTGTTTACCTAACCTTAATCGTACTAGGGCCTCTGATGGAAGAATTGGTATGTAGAGGACTGCTTCAACATGCCTTCTTTAAGGATTCGAGATGGGGGCTGGATCTTCTCTTTCCGTCATTCTTATTTGCCTTGCCCCACTTTTCTAGCTTGCCAAGTCTCGCAGATATTTTTGTCTATACGGCAGTGGGCTGTCTATTTGCCTGTCTAACACGTTATACGAAGAGTATCTATCCTTCTTATTCGATTCATATTGTTAATAATATCATTGCAAACTTACCATTTTTGCTCACTTTTCTAAATAGAGTCTTGGGGTAAAAAAACAAAAGGCTTGCTTTTCAGCCATAGAGGAGGTCATCATGTATAAACACTTATTTTTCCTAGATTCAAAAACCTTAGATTGGTTGACGCCCTATATTCTAGTCTTGGCTTCTGACACTATTGCCTTTAATGTTTTTGTGCTAACCTTTGTATCTGTTGTGGCCTTTTATTTCCTAAATCCCATGCTATCTTTAATGGCTATCTTCTTAGGAGCTGGCTATGTGGTCGGATTTTGGTTACTCAAATGGTTTGTTTTGGAAAGGCTAGAGTTAAAGGATGAGTTGTAGGGGAGTTTGTTGAGGAGGATAGTTTTATGGCCATTTTCAATAAATGTCATACCTTGTTTTTGGGATTTTTAGTCTTTGCAATCGTTGGTGCAGCGGGTTATTCCATTAATCAAGGAGATTATTTTCAACACCAGTACACATTCATTATTATAAAGAGTCTCTTGCTTTTCCTTAGTTTTGGCTATGCGAAATGGTTTGACATGATTTCTTTTGGGATGTTAAGCAAGAAACAACTCATGCTGTTCATTGGAATCTTTCTTCTCACTGTGCTGGTAAATATAGGTTATCATGCCTTTTTCTCAGTTGCTTCTGGTGCTTCGGCTCAACACCTTGAGGAAACGAGTAAGGGACTTTCGTTTTCCTTTATTGTCAGTGTCACAATTTTGGGACCAATTCAGGAGGAACTCATGTTCAGAGGACTTCTTCAAGGTGCATTTTTTGACAATTCTTGGTTAGGACTTGTGTTGACTTCCTCTCTCTTTTCTTTCATGCATGTTCCTTATGATGTCCCTTCGTTTTTCTATTATCTACTTGGAGGCTTGTTGCTGGGCTTTGCTTATAAAAAGAGCCAGAATTTGTGGGTTTCTACTCTAGTCCATATGTTTTACAACAGTTTACCACTTTTAACTTATATTTAATGAAAATCAAAGAGCAAACTAGGAAACTAGCCGCAGGTTGCTCAAAACAGTGTTTTGAGGTTGTGGATAGAACTGACGAAGTCGGTAACCATATCTACGGCAAGGCGACGTTGGCGTGGTTTGAAGAGGTTTTCGAAGAGTATAAAATGGTTTGTTTTGGAAAGACTAGAGTTAAAGGATGACTTGTAGGGAAGTTTGTTTGTTGAGGAGGATAGTTTTATGGAGTTTTTTGATAAATTTCATGCCTTATGCTTTGGATTTTTAGTACTAATAATCGTTATTACAGTTCCTTATACGATTAACCATGGGGATTTTTTTCAAAATGAATCTGAATTGATTATTGTAAGTCTTCTAGTAACCTCGCTGAGTGTTGTTTATGCTAGAAAGTTTGAAATGATTTCTTTTGGGATGTTAAGCAGGAAACAACTTTTGCTTTTCACTGCAATCTTTCTTCTAAGTGTACTTGAGACGCTGGTTTATATTCATTTCTTCGCTGTTTCTTCTGGCTCAGGGGTTCAACACTTGGCGGAACTCAGCAGAGGAATTTCTCTGTCTTTGATTTTGACTACCTCAGTTTTTGGACCAATCCAGGAGGAACTCATTTTCAGAGGACTTCTTCAAGGTGCGGTTTTTGACAATTCTTGGTTAGGGCTTGTGCTAACTTCCTCTCTCTTTTCTTTCATGCATGGACCTTCTAATGTCCTTTCGTTTATTTTTTATATACTTGGGGGCTTGTTGCTGGGCTTTGCTTATAAAAAGAGCCAAAACTTATGGGTTTCTACTCTAGTCCACATGTTTTACAACAGTTTGCCACTCTTATATTATTTATAAAAATTATGAAAAGGTAAGCAGAAGAAAGAGCTTGCCTTTTCTTTCTACAATGATACCCAAGTCAATCCAGAGGCTTTTCTTTGAGAATCGGGTGTGGAGCGGTTGACGAATAGGCCAAAAACTAGTAGAATAGTAAGGAAACTTTATACGGAGGAAAGAAATGGATTTGGGTGATAATGAGCTAACACTGACTCCCATACCTGGGAAAAGTGGCAAGGCTTATATGGGTAGCTATCCTGATGGGAAGCGTATCTTTGTAAAAATGAACACCTCTCCAATCCTACCTGGTCTAGCTAGAGAACAAATTGCTCCACAATTATTATGGAGTCGCCGTTTGGCAGATGGGCGTGATATGTGTGCTCAAGAATGGTTGACAGGCAAGATATTGACCCCCTATGATATGAATCGTAAACAAATCGTCAATATTTTAACCCGTCTTCATCGCTCACGTCCTTTGATGACACAGTTGAGTCGTTTGGGCTATGCCATGGAAACACCTGTAGATTTACTCCAGTCTTGGCAAGAAACGGCTCCAGATGCTTTGCGTAAAAATCATTTTATCAGTGAAGTGATGGCTGATTTACGTCAGACTATTCCAGGATTTAGAGAGGACCATGCGACCATTGTCCATGGAGATGTACGACATAGTAATTGGATTGAGACAGATAGTGGCTTGATTTATTTGGTAGATTGGGATTCGGTTCGCTTGACCGATCGCATGTTTGATGTGGCCCATATGCTCTGCCATTATATTCCAGAACATCAGTGGAAGGAATGGTTGACCTACTACGGTTACAAGTACAATCAAACGGTATTAAATAAATTGTATTGGTACGGTCAATTGTCTTATTTGAGCCAGATTTCCAAGTATTATATGAACCAAGATTTAGAAAATGTCAATCGGGAGATCCATGGCTTGCGTCACTTCCGAGACAAGTATGGAAAGAGAAGATGAGAGTTAGAAATCGTAAAGGGGCGACAGAATTACTAGAGGCAAATCCCCAGTATGTGGTCCTCAATCCCTTGGAAGCAAAGGGAAAATGGCGGGACTTGTTTGGAAATGATAATCCTATTCATGTGGAAGTAGGAAGTGGAAAGGGTGCCTTTGTTTCAGGTATGGCTAAACAAAACCCTAACATCAACTATATCGGGATTGATATTCAAAAGTCTGTTTTGAGCTATGCTTTGGACAAGGTGCTTGAAGTTGGAGTGCCTAACATCAAGCTTTTGTGGGTAGATGGTTCTGACTTGACTGACTACTTTGAAGACGGTGAGATTGATCGTTTGTATCTGAACTTTTCAGATCCTTGGCCTAAAAAACGCCATGAAAAGCGTCGTTTGACCTACAAGACCTTCTTGGATACCTTCAAGCGTATCTTGCCTGAAAATGGAGAAATTCATTTCAAGACAGATAACTGTGGCTTGTTTGAGTACAGCCTAGTGAGCTTTTCTCAGTATGGCATGAAACTCAATGGTGTCTGGCTAGACTTACATGCCAGTGATTTTGAAGGCAATGTCATGACAGAATACGAGCAAAAATTCTCCAACAAGGGGCAAGTTATCTACCGAGTTGAGGCAGAATTTTAAGAAATAGCCTGAAATCAGGCTATATAAGTGCTTTTGCTTTACATAAGTTGGCAAACGTGCTATACTAAGAGTAAGAATATGAGAAAGTGAGGCGGGGAAATATCTTCGCCTCTTGCTTATGAGGAGGTGGACGCAATCGCAACAATTGTAGAATTAGTCAGAGAAGTTGTAGAACCTGTCATAGAAGCACCTTTCGAACTTGTGGATATCGAGTATGGAAAGATTGGCAGTGACATGATTCTCAGTATTTTTGTAGATAAACCTGAAGGAATTACCTTGAACGACACGGCAGACTTGACAGAAATTATCAGTCCTGTCCTAGACACCATCAAGCCAGATCCCTTCCCAGAACAATATTTCCTAGAAATCACCAGTCCAGGCTTGGAACGTCCTTTGAAAACCAAGGATGCTGTCGCTGGAGCGGTTGGGAAATACATCCATGTCGGGCTCTACCAAGCCATCGATAAGCAAAAGGTCTTTGAAGGAACCTTGGTGGCCTTCGAAGAGGACGAGTTGACCATGGAATATATGGACAAGACACGTAAGAAAACTGTCCAAATTCCATACAGTTTAGTATCAAAAGCACGTTTAGCAGTAAAATTATAGAAAAAGAAAGGATAGCTTTTGAGGATTCAAAAGTGAAGAAAACATGAGTAAAGAAATGCTAGAGGCCTTCCGCATTTTGGAAGAAGACAAGGGAATCAAAAAAGAAGATATCATCGACGCAGTAGTAGAGTCGCTTCGTTCCGCTTATCGCAGACGCTATGGTCAATCTGATAGCGTGGCTATTGACTTCAACGAAAAAACAGGTGACTTTACAGTTTATACTGTCCGTGAAGTGGTTGATGAAGTATTTGATAGCCGTTTGGAAATCAGCTTGAAAGATGCTCTTGCCATTAATTCAGCCTATGAACTTGGAGACAAAATCAAGTTTGAAGAAGCACCTGCTGAGTTTGGTCGTGTAGCAGCCCAATCTGCTAAACAAACCATTATGGAAAAAATGCGCAAGCAAACACGTGCCATTACTTACAATACTTACAAAGAACATGAGCAAGAAATCATGTCTGGTACAGTAGAACGCTTTGACAACCGCTTCATTTATGTCAACCTTGGCAGCATTGAAGCCCAATTGTCAAAACAAGACCAAATCCCTGGAGAAGTTTTTGCTTCTCATGATCGTATCGAAGTTTATGTCTACAAGGTTGAAGACAACCCTCGCGGTGTCAACGTCTTTGTTAGCCGTAGCCATCCAGAAATGATCAAACGCTTGATGGAGCAAGAAATTCCAGAAGTTTATGATGGAACTGTTGAAATCATGAGCGTGGCTCGTGAAGCTGGTGACCGTACTAAGGTTGCCGTTCGCAGTCATAATCCAAACGTGGACGCTATTGGTACAATCGTTGGACGTGGTGGAGCGAATATCAAGAAGATTACTAGCAAATTCCACCCAGCTCGCTACGATGCCAAGAGCGACCGTATGGTGCCAATCGAAGAAAACATCGACGTTATCGAATGGGTAGCTGATCCAGCTGAATTTATCTACAACGCTATCGCTCCTGCTGAAGTTGACCAAGTTATCTTTGATGAAAACGACAGCAAACGTGCCTTGGTGGTTGTTCCTGATAACAAGCTTTCTCTTGCTATCGGTCGTCGTGGGCAAAACGTTCGCTTGGCAGCTCACTTGACTGGTTACCGTATTGATATCAAGTCTGCTAGTGAATTTGAAGCCATGGAAGAAGCTGCTTCAGTAGAGTTGGAAGCAGAAAACGATACTGTAGAAGAATAAAAGCTGCTAGAGGAGGGAAAGATGAAAACAAGAAAAATCCCTTTGCGCAAGTCTGTTGTGTCCAATGAAGTGATTGATAAGCGTGATTTGCTCCGTATTGTCAAGAACAAGGAAGGACAAGTCTTTATCGATCCAACAGGCAAGGCCAATGGCCGCGGCGCTTATATCAAGCTAGACAATAAAGAAGCCCTAGAGGCGAAAAAGAAGAAGGTCTTTAACCGTAGCTTTAGCATGGAAGTGGATGAAAGCTTTTATGACGAGTTGGTCGCTTATGTGGATCACAAAGTGAAAAGAAGAGAGTTAGGACTTGAATAAGCAAAAGTTAAGCAATCTCTTGGGACTTGCTCAGAGAGCAGGGCGGATTATATCGGGTGAAGAATTGGTGGTCAAGGCCATTCAAGACGGCAAGGCCAAGTTGGTCTTTCTAGCCCATGATGCTGGCCCCAATCTGACCAAGAAGATTCAAGATAAAAGTCATTATTATCAAGTAGAAATTGTAACCGTGTTTTCAACACTGGAATTAAGCATAGCAGTCGGAAAATCGAGAAAGGTTTTGGCTGTAACAGATGCTGGATTTACAAAGAAAATGAGGTCTCTTATGGAATAGAAGAGGAGGACATGATTTGTCTAAGAAAAGATTGTACGAAATCGCAAAAGAACTTGGAAAAGAAAGTAAAGAAGTTGTAGCGCGTGCAAAAGAGTTGGGCTTGGATGTGAAAAGCCACTCATCAAGTGTGGAAGAAGCTGTCGCTGCAAAAATCGCTGCCAGCTTTAAGACTGTAGCTGCTCCGAAAGAAGAAGCAAAACCTGCAGCACCAAAAGCAAGTGCAGAAAAGAAAGCCGAAAAATCTGGGCCAGCTAAACCAGCTGTGGCTAAGGAAGAGGCAAAACCGGCTGAGCCAGTCGCTCCTAAAACAGAAAAAGTAGCAGCTAAACCGCAAAGCCGTAATTTTAAGGCTGAGCGTGAAGCTCGTGCTAAAGAGCAGGCAGAACGACGCAAGCAAAATAAGGGCAATAACCGTGACCAGCAACAAAACGGGAACCGTCAGAAAAACGACGGCCGTAATGGTGGAAAACAAGGTCAAGGAAACCGCGACAATCGCCGTTTTAATGACCAAGCTAAGAAACAGCAAGGTCAGCAAAATCGTGGAAACGAGCGCCGTCAACAAGAGGACAAACGTCCAAATCAAGCGGCTCCACGTATTGACTTTAAAGCCCGTGCAGCAGCCTTAAAAGCAGAACAAAATGCAGAATATGCCCGTTCAAGTGAGGAACGTTTCAAACAGACTCAGGCTGCCAAAGAAGCCTTGGCCCAAGCTAACAAACGCAAGGAGCCAGAGGAAATCTTTGAAGAAGTGGCTAAGTTAGCTGAACAAGCGCAACAAGAACAACAAGTTCAAGCAGTGGTTGAAGTCGTCCCTGAGAAAAAAGAAGCTGCAGTGGATACACGTCGTAAAAAACAAGCTCGACCAGACAAAAATCGTGACGATTATGATCACGAAGAAGATGGTCCTAGAAAACAACAAAAGAATCGAAGTAGTCAAAATCAAGTGAGAAATCAAAAGAATAGTAACTGGAATAACAACAAAAAGAACAAAAAAGGCAATAACAAGAACAACCGTAATCAGACTCCAAAACCTGTTACGGAGCGCAAATTCCATGAATTGCCAACAGAATTTGAATATACAGATGGTATGACCGTTGCGGAAATCGCAAAACGTATCAAACGTGAACCAGCTGAAATCGTTAAGAAACTCTTTATGATGGGTGTCATGGCCACACAAAACCAATCCTTGGATGGGGAAACAATTGAACTCCTCATGGTGGATTATGGTATCGAAGCCAAACAAAAAGTTGAAGTGGATAATGCCGACATCGAACGTTTCTTTGTCGAAGATGGTTATCTCAATGAAGATGAATTGGTTGAGCGTCCACCAGTTGTAACCATCATGGGACACGTTGACCATGGTAAAACAACTCTTTTGGATACCCTTCGTAACTCTCGCGTTGCGACAGGTGAAGCAGGTGGTATCACTCAGCATATCGGTGCCTACCAAATCGTGGAAAATGGCAAGAAGATTACCTTCCTTGATACACCGGGACACGCGGCCTTTACATCTATGCGTGCGCGTGGTGCTTCTGTTACCGATATTACTATCTTGGTCGTAGCGGCAGATGACGGGGTTATGCCTCAGACTATCGAAGCCATTAACCACTCAAAAGCGGCCAACGTTCCAATCATCGTTGCCATCAACAAGATTGATAAACCGGGTGCCAACCCAGAACGCGTTATCGGTGAATTGGCAGAGCATGGTGTTATGTCAACTGCTTGGGGTGGAGATTCTGAATTTGTTGAAATCTCAGCTAAATTCAACCAAAACATCGAAGAATTGTTGGAAACAGTCCTTCTTGTGGCTGAAATCCAAGAACTCAAAGCAGACCCAACAGTTCGTGCGATCGGTACGGTTATCGAAGCTCGCTTGGATAAAGGAAAAGGTGCGGTCGCAACCCTTCTTGTTCAACAAGGTACATTGAATGTCCAAGACCCAATCGTTGTCGGAAATACCTTCGGTCGTGTCCGTGCCATGACCAATGACCTTGGTCGTCGTGTTAAAGTGGCTGGACCATCAACACCAGTTTCTATCACAGGTTTGAACGAAGCGCCAATGGCGGGTGACCACTTTGCTGTCTACGAAGATGAAAAATCTGCGCGTGCAGCAGGTGAAGAGCGTGCCAAACGTGCCCTTATGAAACAACGTCAAGCTACTCAACGTGTCAGCCTTGAAAACCTCTTTGATACCCTTAAAGCTGGTGAACTCAAATCAGTTAACGTTATCATCAAGGCCGATGTACAAGGTTCTGTTGAAGCCCTTTCTGCCTCACTTCAAAAGATTGATGTGGAAGGTGTCAAAGTGACCATCGTCCACTCAGCGGTTGGTGCCATCAACGAATCAGACGTGACCCTTGCGGAAGCTTCAAATGCCTTTATCGTTGGTTTCAACGTACGCCCTACACCACAAGCTCGTCAACAAGCAGAAGCTGACGATGTGGAAATCCGTCTCCACAGCATTATCTATAAGGTCATCGAAGAGATGGAAGAAGCCATGAAGGGGATGCTTGATCCAGAATTTGAAGAAAAAGTTATCGGTGAAGCAGTTATCCGTGAAACCTTCAAGGTGTCTAAAGTGGGAACTATCGGTGGATTCATGGTTATCAACGGTAAGGTTACCCGTGACTCTAAAGTTCGTGTTATCCGTGACGGTGTTGTTATCTATGACGGTGAACTCGCAAGCTTGAAACACTACAAAGACGACGTGAAAGAAGTTACAAACGGTCGTGAAGGTGGATTGATGATTGATGGCTACAATGATATCAAGATGGATGATGTGATTGAGGCGTATGTCATGGAAGAAATTAAGAGATAAGATTTTTTGCTCCTTTCTTAGGTGGTGAGGGACGCAAGCAAACCGATGGTTTCATTGCTTATTTTTGAGCCTAGGGTCTCAAAAATCCCCTGTGATGGGACTGATAAATCAGTTCCATCACTTTCACCACGGCGAAAGAAGCAGATGATTTCAAATTGAACTTCGTTCCAATTTGAAATGAAAATCAATAAGTTTAAAAATAGCTAGGTCTGCTGGCCTAGCTTTTGGTTCAAAGTAGAGAAAGGAATATCATGGCAAATCATTTCCGTACGGATCGTGTGGGCATGGAAATCAAGCGTGAAGTCAATGAGATTTTGCAAAAGAAAGTCCGTGATCCGCGTGTCCAAGGTGTGACCATCACAGATGTTCAGATGCTGGGTGACTTGTCTGTTGCCAAGGTTTACTACACCATTTTGAGTAACCTTGCTTCAGATAATCAAAAAGCTCAAATCGGGCTTGAAAAAGCAACTGGTACCATCAAACGTGAACTTGGTCGCAATTTGAAATTGTACAAAATCCCAGATTTGACCTTCGTCAAAGACGAGTCCATCGAGTATGGAAACAAGATTGACGAGATGCTACGCAATCTGGATAAGAACTAAGAAGGAGGGGTAACCCTCTTTTTTGGTGGAGAAATGGCTATAAAACATACTGGGAAATCTTTCTAGACTTAAAAATTATTAAAAAGCTTTATAAAATTTAGATAGTGTGATATTATGAAATAAAGATACAAGAGAAAGAGGTATTTATATGGCTGAACAAGACTTAGCTATGCAAGTATTGCAACAAGTGGTGAAACTACCTGTTGTTAAGGTTGATCGTTCGAAATTTTTAGTGGATAAGTTTTCCAAAGAATTGGATCCACAGGACATTCCTACTTTATTAGAACAAGGCCCAACGTCTCTCTTATCTCAAGAAATCTTAGATCGAGTGGCTAATGCCTGCATTAGGGATAATGTTTTATTGGCGAGTGGAACCTCTGTTTTGGCAGGATTACCTGGAGGGATTGCTATGGCAATTACCATTCCAGCTGATGTGGCTCAATTTTATGGTTTCTCTCTGAAATTGGCTCAAGAATTAGGTTATATTTATGGATATGAGGATCTTTGGGCTTCACGCGATGAGTTGAGTGAAGATGCTCAAAATACCCTCTTGCTTTATCTAGGTGTAATGTTGGGGGTAAATGGAACCGCTGCCTTGCTACGTGCTGGTGGTATAACAATTGCCAAACAGGTAATGAAAACAGTACCTAATAAAGCGTTAACAAAGACGCTTTGGTACCCTATTTTGAAAAAAGTCTTAAAAATATTTGGTGTGAATCTGACCAAGGGAGGGCTGGCCAAAGGAATGGGGAAATTCATTCCTATCTTGGGTGGTATCATTTCAGGTGGTTTAACCTTTGCAACTATGAAACCAATGGGGGAAAGCTTGCAGAAAGAATTATCCAAGCTAGTCAACTATAGTGAAGTTCAATATCAAGAAGATGTTGAAACAATCCGAAAAGAGGCTGAAATCATCGAAGGAGAGTAATGTGGGACTCATAAAAACTCTAGCTAAAACTTATGGTAATTACTTTTTGACCGTGCAAGGTGTAAAAGTGATGAAAACGATAAAGAAAGATGACCATGTCGTTGTCGGTCTGGGAAAACTCTTTATTGCAGACAAGTTAATGGATACGGCTCGGTGGCTCATCAAGCCAGAGGAGAGAGAATGAAATTTTTCTGGGGACTTCTTGCCATTATTTTTATTAAACCGATTATTGGGATTTTGAAATTCTTTTGGATGATCATCTCTTTTGCAGTCCAATTGCTGTTTTACAAGCTATTATTTAAGATATTGGATTGGCTCTTTAAACTTATTTAGATGGTTATCCAAGTCGCAGAGAACTAGCAGGAACTCTACTGCTAGTTTTTTAATCTCTTTCCTTGTGGTATAATAAAAGCAGTAAAATCATTTTAGAACATTCAATGGAGGTCGTCATGGACAATATCATCGATGTGTCAATTCCCGTTGCAGAAGTGGTGGACAAGCATCCAGAAGTCTTGGAAATTCTAGTTGAGCTGGGATTTAAACCCCTTGCCAATCCCTTGATGCGCAATACAGTTGGTCGTAAAGTATCGCTCAAACAGGGTTCTAAGCTGGAAGGAACCCCTATGGACAAGATTGTCCGCACGCTGGAAGCAAACGGCTACGAAGTGATTGGGTTAGACTAATGGCAGATGAACGGATTCATGTCCTGCGGGATATTTTGTTAGAATTGCATAATGGCGCCTCTCCTGAGTCGGTTCAGGAGCGCTTTGATGCGACCTTTACAGGTGTTTCAGCCATCGAGATTTCCCTTATGGAGCACGAGCTGATGAACTCAGACTCAGGTGTCACCTTTGAAGATGTTATGGAACTTTGTGATGTCCATGCCAATCTGTTTAAAAATGCTGTTAAGGGTGTCGAAGTTGCAGATACCGAGCACCCAGGTCACCCAGTTCGCGTTTTCAAGGATGAAAATCTGGCCCTCCGTGCTGCCTTGATTCGCATTCGGAGATTGGTAGGTACCTATGAGTCTATGGAAGATGAAGAAATGCTGGCGGAGATGCGCAAGGGCTTGGTCCGTCAAATGGGGCTGTTGGGGCAATTTGATATCCACTACCAGCGCAAGGAAGAGCTCTTCTTCCCCATCATGGAGCGCTATGGTCACGATTCACCTCCCAAAGTTATGTGGGGAGTGGACGATCAGATCAGGGAACTATTTCAAACAGCTTTAGCGACGGCCAAGTCACTACCTGAAGTGCCGATTTCCACTGTAAAAGAAGATTTTGAAGCCTTTACGACAGAGTTTGAAAGTATGATTTTCAAGGAAGAGTCCATCCTCCTTATGATTCTCCTTGAGTCCTTTACTCAGGATGACTGGCTTCAGATTGCAGAGGAGAGCGATGCCTATGGTTATGCCATCATCCGTCCGTCTGAGAAATGGGTGCCAGAAAGACAGAGTTTCGTCGAGGAAAAGAGCGCAGAGGGGCAAGTTCAGCAAGTTATCGATACGCCAGAAGGACAGTTTACCATTACCTTTACCCCTAAGGAAAAGGAAGCAGTGCTGGACCGTCATAGTCAACAGGCTTTTGGGAATGGCTATCTTTCAGTCGAGCAGGCTAATCTCATCCTCAATCACCTCCCCATGGAGATTACCTTTGTCAATAAAGACGATATTTTCCAGTATTACAATGACAATGCGCCAGCTGATGAGATGATTTTCAAACGGACACCGTCCCAAGTCGGGCGTAATGTTGAACTTTGCCATCCGCCTAAGTACTTGGACAAGGTCAAGACTATCATGAAGGGACTTCGTGAGGGGACCAAGAATAAGTATGAAATGTGGTTTAAGTCCGAGTCGCGAGGTAAGTTTGTCCACATCACCTACGCAGCAGTGCACGATGAAGATGGAGAATTCCAAGGTGTGCTGGAATACGTTCAGGATATCCAGCCCTACCGTGAGATTGATAGGGACTATTTCCGTGGATTAGAATAAGGAGAAAAAATGAGTTACGAACAAGAATTTATGAAGGAATTTGAAGCCTGGGTCAATACCCAGATTATGATCAACGACATGGCACATAAGGAAAGCCAAAAAGTCTACGAAGAAGACCAAGACGAGCGTGCCAAAGATGCTATGATTCGCTACGAAAGTCGCTTGGATGCTTATCAGTTCTTACTTGGTAAGTTTGAAAACTTCAAATCAGGCAAGGGATTTCATGATTTGCCAGAAGGCTTATTCGGTGAGCGAAATTATTAAACGAGAAAGATTCTTGATTTTTTACTAAAATCTTGATAGAATATTTATATTAAATCCTTGTCAGAGCAGGGGTTTTTTATTGAAAGGATTTTATCATGTCAAAGAAACTCAATCGTAAAAAACAATTACGAAATAGCCTCCGTCGCGCAGGTGCCTTTTCAAGTACTGTGACTAAGGTTGTAGAAGAGACAAAAAAAGTCGTAAAACGTGCAGAACAGTCAGCAAGCCAAGCTGGTAAGGCTGTTTCTAAAAAGGTTGAACAAGCAGTAGAAGCTACTAAAGAACAAGCTCAAAAAGTAGCCAATTCTGTAGAAGATTTTGCAGCAAACTTGGGTGGACTTCCACTTGATCGTGCCAAAACTTTCTATGATGAAGGAATCAAGTCTGCTTCAGATTTCAAAAACTGGACTGAAAAAGAACTCCTTGCCTTGAAAGGAATCGGCCCAGCTACAATCAAGAAATTGAAGGAAAATGGCATCAAGTTCAAGTAATTTTTCTTGTTCCTTGCATTTCCGAAAAAATCTTGCTACAATAGAGCCATTAGAGGTGTTTTGAATCCCGCATTTTACAGAAAGTGGCGGTGCTGAGAAGTCCACAAATGTGTCAAAACTAGTTGCTAATGGATGAAAAATTGAAATAAAAGTGTCTTTTTGTTTTAAAGACGAGAGTTGCGGGCAACTGCCCGAAATTGGGTGGTACCGCGGATAAATACATTCGTCCCTGTCATGTAGATGGCAGGGCTTTTCTTTTGCGTCTTAGTTAAAGGAGGTTGTTATGAAGCAATCTTTTAAAACAAGTAAACTCTACTATGGCTTTCCTATCTTCATTTTGGGATATCAGGATCAGAATTTTGGACACAATATTACGACCTGTAGCTCCTCTTATAGCTTGGGAGATTGGCTAGTCATTGGTGTCGGAGCTGAGGAAAATGCGGCTGAGCAAATCAAGCATTACCAGAAGTTTACTGTGAATATTCCTGATGAAAATCTCATGCTCGAGATGGAGCAGGCTGGTTTTATCAGTCATCGAGAGAAATTGAAACACCTGGGGCTAGACTACGAGATTTCTGAACGGACTCAGGCACCGATTTTAGGGGTTTGTCCAGTCGTGTTAGAATGTCAAGTTGATAGAATTATCGAGGAAGATGGAATCTGTCATATCTTTGCCAAGATTATCGAGCGACTTGCTGATCCAGATCTCTTGGATGAGAAAGGGCATTTTAAAAATGACCGTTTTTCACCGACTTACTTTATGGGGGACGGTCACCAGCGCGTTTATCGCTATTTAGATAACCGTGTTGACCCTATGGGGAGCTTCATAAAGAAAGCGAGGAAGAAGGATGTCAAGAGCTGAATTACCAGAACAATTAGAAACCGAACGACTCGTCCTACGAGTTCGTACAGTGGCAGATGCTGAGGATATCCATACCTACGCTAGTCTCCCAGAGGTCGCCTATCCAGCAGGCTTTCCTCCAGTCAAGACCTTGGAAGATGAGGTTTATTATCTGGAGCATATCCTTCCCGAACGCAATCAAAAGGAAAATCTCCCAGCTGGCTACGGAATTGTCGTCAAAGGAACCGATAAAGTCATCGGCTCTGTTGATTTCAACCATCGGCACGAAGACGATGTACTGGAGATTGGCTACACCTTGCACCCAGACTATTGGGGACGAGGTTATGTACCAGAAGCAGCGTTTGCCTTGATTGACTTAGGCTTTAAAGATTTGGGTCTTCACAAGATTGAACTGACTTGTTTTGGTTATAATATCCAAAGTCAACGAGTCGCGGAAAAGCTTGGCTTTACCCTCGAAGCTCGTATCCGAGACCGTAAAGATGTTCAAGGAAATCGCTGTGACAGCCTGACATATGGCTTGCTGAGGAGTGAGTGGGAGGTGATTTGATGCATCTTTTCATCATTGGGGCTCCGGCTTCTGGGAAAATGACGATTGGTCAAGAGTTATCTCGACTGACAGATGCTACCCTCTTTTATAACCATCAAGCCATCGATTTTGCATTAGAAATCTATCAGGACTTTACAGAGGAAATGTGGGAATTTGTTCGTGGAATGACCTTTTCTTTCCTTGGAGCAAGTGCAAGAAATCAGCGATCAGTAATTTTAACTGACGTAATTGATTTTTCAAATCAGTACCAGCTGATGTATTTAAAGCAAATTCAGGATTTATTGGATAACTTTCATCAAGAGATTCTGTTTGTTGAGTTGGAAACAAGTCTTGAAGAGCGTTTACGTCGAAATCGAACGGAGAATCGATTAAAGCACAAACTCTTAAAACGACATATTGAGGTATCTGAAAGAGAAATTTTAGAG
This sequence comes from Streptococcus sp. 20925_1_24, assembly GCF_041432335.1. GTDB lineage: Bacteria > Bacillota > Bacilli > Lactobacillales > Streptococcaceae > Streptococcus > Streptococcus mitis_BM. The sequence continues at coordinate 54,602 of NZ_JAPVZM010000010.1, forward strand.
ACCGCTGAAACACTTCGATTAAATTCTCAACATCAACCGAATGAGTTGCACCATTACTTTAAAATAAATAATACGAGTTTGACTGCAAAAGAAGCTGCTAAGCAAATTCAAAATAAAATGAACAAAATAGAGAAAGGACAAACACATGTCTAAAGAACTTTCACCTAAATACAATCCAGCCGAGGTTGAGGCTGGTCGTTACCAAAAATGGCTTGATGCGGATGTTTTCAAGCCTTCAAGCGACCAAAAGGCTAAGCCTTATTCAATCGTCATTCCGCCACCAAACGTAACTGGGAAACTTCACCTTGGTCACGCTTGGGATACAACTTTGCAAGATATCATCATCCGTCAAAAACGTATGCAAGGTTTTGACACCCTTTGGCTTCCAGGTATGGACCACGCTGGTATTGCGACTCAGGCTAAGGTTGAGGAGCGCTTACGTGGTGAGGGCATTACTCGTTACGACCTCGGTCGTGAATCTTTCTTGACGAAAGTTTGGGAATGGAAAGACGAATATGCCACTACCATCAAGGAACAATGGGGCAAGATGGGGCTCTCTGTAGACTACTCTCGCGAGCGTTTCACTCTTGATGAAGGTTTGTCAAAAACCGTTCGCAAGGTCTTTGTAGACCTTTACAAGAAAGGCTGGATCTACCGTGGTGAGTTTATCATCAACTGGGACCCAGCAGCTCGTACAGCCCTTTCTGATATCGAGGTGATCCACAAGGACGTTGAAGGTGCCTTCTACCACATGAACTACATGCTAGAAGATGGCTCACGCGCCCTTGAAGTTGCGACTACTCGTCCTGAGACCATGTTTGGGGACGTTGCGGTAGCGGTCAATCCAGAAGACCCACGCTACAAGGACTTGATTGGTAAAAATGTCATCCTTCCAATCGCTAATAAATTGATTCCAATCGTTGGGGACGAGCACGCTGATCCTGAGTTCGGTACTGGTGTCGTGAAAATCACACCTGCCCACGATCCAAACGACTTCTTGGTTGGTCAACGTCATAACTTGCCACAAGTCAACGTCATGAACGACGACGGAACTATGAATGATTTGGCCTTCGAATTTGCAGGTATGGATCGTTTTGAAGCTCGTAAGGCAGTTGTTGCCAAGTTGGAAGAAATCGGTGCCCTCGTTAAAATCGAAAAACTTGTTCACAGTGTTGGCCACTCAGAACGTACAGGTGTCGTGGTTGAGCCACGCTTGTCTACTCAATGGTTCGTCAAGATGGACCAATTGGCCAAAAATGCTATTGCTAACCAAGACACAGATGACAAGGTCGAATTCTACCCTCCACGTTTCAACGATACCTTCCTTCAATGGATGGAAAATGTTCACGACTGGGTAATCTCTCGTCAGCTCTGGTGGGGTCACCAAATCCCTGCTTGGTACAATGCTGAGGGTGAAATATATGTCGGCGAAGAAGCTCCAGAAGGTGACGGTTGGACTCAGGACGAAGATGTCTTGGATACGTGGTTCAGTTCGGCTCTTTGGCCATTCTCTACCATGGGCTGGCCGGATGTCGACTCAGAAGACTTCAAACGTTATTATCCAACATCAACTTTGGTGACTGGTTATGATATTATCCCGTTCTGGGTATCTCGAATGATTTTCCAAGGTTTGGAATTTACTGGCAAGTCGCCATTTAAAAATGCCTTGATTCATGGTCTCATTCGTGATGAGCAAGGACGCAAGATGTCGAAATCTCTCGGTAACGGGATTGATCCAATGGATGTTATTGATAAGTACGGAACAGATAGCCTTCGTTGGTTCCTTTCAAACGGTTCTGCACCAGGGCAAGACGTGCGTTTCTCTTATGAGAAAATGGATGCTTCATGGAACTTTATTAACAAAATCTGGAACATCTCTCGTTATATCCTCATGAATAATGAAGGTTTGACCCTTGAGCAAGCAACTGCCAATGTCGAAAAAGTGGTCAACAAGGAAGCTGGAAATGTCACAGACCGCTGGATTCTCCACAACCTCAATGAAACTATCGGTAAAGTTACTGAAAACTTTGACAAGTTTGAGTTTGGTGTGGCTGGACACATCCTCTACAACTTCATCTGGGATGAATTTGCGGACTGGTACGTTGAATTGACTAAGGAAGTCCTTTATAGCGACAACGAAGAAGAGAAAGTCATCACACGTTCTGTTCTCCTTTACACTCTGGACAAGATCCTTCGTCTCCTTCACCCAATCATGCCATTCGTGACAGAGGAAATCTTTGGACAAATCTCAGAAGGTTCTATCGTGACAGCAGAATACCCAACTGTTAACCCAGCCTTTGAGGACCTTGCGGCCCACACAGGTGTCGAAAGCCTCAAAGACTTGATTCGTGCTATTCGTAATGCGCGTGCGGAAGTGAACGTAGCACCAAGCAAACCAATCACCATCCTTGTTAAGACTAGCGATAGTGACTTGGAAGCCTTCTTTAACAGCAATGTCAACTATATCAAACGCTTCACAAATCCAGAACACTTGGAAATCGCCTCAACCATCCCTGCGCCTGAACTGGCTATGTCAAGCGTCATCACAGGAGCAGAAATCTACTTGCCTCTCGCAGACCTCCTCAATGTCGAAGAAGAACTCGCTCGTCTCGACAAGGAACTGGCTAAATGGCAAAAAGAACTGGATATGGTCGGCAAGAAACTCTCTAACGAACGCTTCGTAGCCAACGCCAAACCAGAAGTCGTCCAAAAAGAACGCGACAAACAAGCCGACTATCAAGCTAAGTACGACGCGACCGTAGCGCGTATTGATGAGATGAAGAAGTTGGTTAAATAAACATAGAAACACGGTGATGAGCCGTGTTTTTTGGTATAATGGAAAATAAAGTGTTAAAGTAGGTTATTAAATTGTCTATATCAGATATTGAGTTTGAACGTAGTGAGAAGCATTACCGTTACTTAAGACTAGCTATTGAACAGTTATCTGAAACGGATAAAACTTTTATTAAAGAGAATTTGTTAACGATTATTTCGGGTCGTGAAAGTTCATTATCTTTGAAGGAAGAAGCAAGAGAATTGCTAAATTATCTTGGAAGAATTGACATTAACAAAAGAAATGGAGCAATAGCGGAATTAGTTGTCATATGTTTATTGAGAACAAAAGGTTTTTCTCAAGAATATTGTTTTAGAAATTTAGAGGAAAATTCTGCTAAAAAAGGGTTTGACGGTCTTGTACTTGAGGGTGAAAAATTCTGGTTGTTAGAGAGTAAATCTAGTCAGATAGGACATAATAATAGTCATAGAAATACAGTATATAGAGCATACAAAGGATTGGAGAAACAATTATCTGGTGAAAATGAAAAAATCAATAATCCGTGGCGGAATGCATATAATCATACAAAAATCGCTCAATCACCGAATAGTTTAGTTAAAAGAGTTGCGGAATTATCAACGAATTATACTAACGGAGATTATTTTAAAATTGAGGATAATAACGTTATTATAGGATCGACGATTATACCAGATAAGAGAGGGAATCATCATATTAATGAAATTAATTTTGAAGTTTCCACCTTAAATAATTTTATAAAAAATCATAAATCAAAAGATGAGATAATTATCGCAATTAATTTACAAACTATTGAAATTTTTTTGGAATACTTAGAGGAAATCATTGATGAGTAGCGATGGGAAAAGTACATTGACAACACTCTCTAAAAGAGAAGAGATTGTAAATATTATCTTAGAATTATTGTTTATAAAAGAAAAATTAACTAATCGAGACGCAGAATATTTATTCGCAATATCATTGTTATTTATTGAAGAATTTGAAAAAAATAGATCCAGAAGTTATTATATAGAATTTGCGTATTCAATTATTGTTAGAACATGTTTTAAAATCAATGACTACAGAGCTCTATATGATTTTTCAGTTAATTTTGGTTATTATCCAATTGCACGAAAACTTTTAAGAAGTGGTTTGGTAGATGAAGGAATATTGAATTATTTTCTTTCGGATTTAAAACTTGCTCAATTCTCAAACGGTGATAAAATAAACACGCTTGAACAGGACAAAGTATCTAAGGAAATCATTGCTTCAGAAAATAAAAAATTTGCTTTTGTTGCTCCAACATCATATGGAAAAAGCGAAATAATTTATCAACATATTTTAGAAAACAATGAGTTGGACAATATTGGAATTATAGTACCTACTAAAGCGTTGATTGACCAAGTATTCCGAGAAGCAAAAAAGTTAGGAGAATTAAATAGAAAAATTATAACTCATGAACAGAATTATAATGATTCGGATCGACGAGTACTTGCGATTGTTACACAGGAGAGAGCGTTGCGATTAATTGAACAACACTTAATATTCGATTCTCTCTATATCGACGAAGCGCATGAACTGTTTAACTTTGATTTCGGTTTGAAACATGCAAATAGAAGCCTGTTGTTAGCAAGATTGCTTAAACTCAACAAGAAACTAAATCCCGAACTAAATATATACTATTTTTCACCTCTAATTCAAAATGTTAATAATTTATTGTTAAAAAATGAAGAAGGGCATGTAGAGCAATATAAAATTAACAATAATTTAAAGGTTTTAGATATAAGATATGTTAGTAATGCCAATGAACAGTTTGTCTTCGAGCAATATTTGGGTTCCTTTTTTAAATTATCTAATACGGAAAATAATTTAAAATATATTGTTAACTGTAGTAAAAATTATAAAAAAAATTTACATTATTTATACAGGCCTATTTATATAGAACATTATGCTGAGGAATTATGTGACCAATTACCTGAGTATGATGAATTACCACAATCACTCGCTAATTTAATTGAAGAATTGAAGGATATAGTTCATCCTAAATTTAAGCTAATTGAATTTCTATCAAAAGGAATTCTATATCTACATGGTAGACTACCAAATAATATAAGGAATTATCTTCTGAAATGTTTTAGAGATGATGCTTCAATTAAACATTTAATTGCCAATTCAGTTATTCTCGCTGGTATGAATATGCCTATTGACTCTTTATTCTTTATTTCAGGTTTTTCGGCTACTAATGAACTAATAAACTTAGTTGGTAGAGTCAATAGATTGAATGAGATTTTTTCAAATAATGGTGAACTAAACAAGATCTTAGTTCCTGTACACTTTGTGGAACTTGATAGCTATCCTCAAAATAGAAATGGTCAGTTAAAGAAAACAGTTGAATCTTTACGAAGTAATATTAAGGATTCTGTAAAAAATCCACTATTAGAGAATTCTGTAGTAAATAAATCTAATTTAGATAATTCCGAGAAAATTTTAGCTTTAGAAAGTAATATAGTTAATGATTTTGATAATCCTAGTTTTATTTCTCGTCTCACGAGATCTGGAGCTCAGCAACTATTAAACTATACGGAGTTAGGTTTAATAAAATTAGAGAAAATTATACAAGAGACAGAGATTATCCATAATGCTGATAATGTCTACAAAGAAATTTTGCTTAAAGTTAAGGAAGTCTTTTTTGATAATTTTGTTAATGAAGGTGCCGATAGAGCTATAGACTATAGGTATTTTTATCCGAATAACAACGTCAAACGTTTGCGGTTTGAACCTACAATTAATTATTATTCAGTTTTTATTCCAAGTTCCTACTCCTCTCTAAAGGATAGAGTAAATAATTTAGTATCATATTGGGAAGATATTTTAAGTTCTTCTTCGGATCATAATAAAAATTTCATGCAATATGTTGGTAGTCAATTTGGAGAAAAGGCATATCAGTCGGATGATTATAATGATTCCAGGGCAAAAGTCTATATAGATTTAAATGACTATAAAACTAGAGAATATGATATGTATAACATCGCCATTATTAAACTCCAAACCGATGATGAATTTGTAGATTTTGAAATTGGTTTATTAGTAAATTCATTAAGAGAATTTAATATTATCTCAGATGATTTGTATAATTTGTTTATGTTTGGAACAAATGATATAAAAGAGTTACAAATTTCGCAACTAGGATTAAGTAAAAATCTATATAATACACTAAAAAAGGATAACCAAATTCAAAACATAGAGTTTGATGATTTTCATAATCCAAGAGCAAATCATCATTTAAGAGAGTACATACTTTCTAAGCAAGGAATTGAAAAATTTGAATTAGAACAATATTTTTTATAAACTATATAGAGCTATATATCTTTTATTTTAGAAAGCAGGTTACTACATGACAAATTCTGTAAGTTCGAACCGCTCTGAGAAGTACAACATCGCAGCCTTCTTCTCAGGTGTTGGGGGAATTGAGTTGGGATTTAAACAAACCAACGAGTTCAGAGTGGTGTATGCCAATGAATTTGATAAGTATGCGCGTCAGACTTATCAGTTAAACCATCCAGACACCTATTTGGATGGTCGTGATATTCACGCTGTTCAGCCAGAGGATATTCCAGCTGAGCGCGTGGATGTGATTATGGGAGGTTTCCCCTGTCAGGCCTTTAGTATTGCGGGTTATCGCAAGGGATTTGATGACGATCGTGGCGATCTTTTCTTTGAGTTGCTTCGCATGATTGAAGGACGTAAACCTTGTGCCATTTTCATCGAAAACGTCAAGAACATGGTCGGTCATGACCATGGCAATACCTTCAAGGTTATTCGTGAAGCCTTGACAGAGAACAACTACTTTATCAAGTGGAAGGTTCTCAACGGGAAAGACTACGGAAATATCCCTCAAAACCGTGAGCGGATCTACATCGTTGGTTTTGATACCAAGGAAGCTTATGACTTATTTGAATTCCCAGAGGAAATCAAGCTCACGACTTCTCTTCAAGACGTCATTAACTTTGGTGATCAGCTAGACGAGGTCTACTACTACCGTGACGGTAAGCAGAATTTTTACGATCAGTTAAAATTTGAAGTGACCAGTCAAGATACGGTTTACCAGTGGCGCCGTCAATATGTCCGTGAAAATAAAAATGGTGTTGTCCCTACTTTGACAGCCAATATGGGAACAGGTGGACATAACGTTCCATTAATTTTGACAGACAGTGGTGAGATTCGTAAGCTGACACCGAAAGAAACTTTTAATGTTCAAGGTTATCCTAAATCTTTTAAAATCCCAGAAGGTGTTTCTAACGGTCAGTTGTACAAGCAAGCTGGAAATAGTGTAGTTGTCCCCGTGATTAAACGCATCGCGGAAAATGTTGCCAAGGCCTTGAATGACAGCCAAGGGCAATCTCAACTTAACCGCTCAGGAAAATTCGCTATTATCTACACCAAGATGAATGGACAATTTGAAGGGCAATCCTATGTCAAGGACTTTGTAGATAGCTATGACCAAGCTCTTGAAAAAATCAAATCTTATGACGATGGTCTAGCCCTTCTGTCTGGTGAAGATTATTTAAAATTGGTTAAAAAACGAGGAAATCTTGAATTTTACAGTATTAATTAACGAATATATAAAGAGGGTTAGTGAAAAACTAATCTTCTTTTGATATACTGAAGATAGAAAAGAGGGCGCTTATGTGGGAACATCTAAAGTCTGAACAAAAAGACAAATACAAAACCTTAATTACCAACTTCGCTAGCTTGAGCCAAGCTTTCTCTCAAAAGGCAGAATCTGAAGATGAGGGACAAACAGAGAATTATGTTGCTCCGATTGTCAACTCCAAATTTCAGGAGACTGTTTTTCAAAAAGCCTTTAATGCCGTTGGGGAAGATATCGCCAATACCTCCTATGATGCCTCTGTCGTTGTGGATGAAAATCATAAATACCTAGTGGGTATTAAGTCTTTTGGAATTAATTCGGGAGACCAAAAAATCGCTCAGTTTAAGAAAGATTCTCAATCTTGGACGGAATTGTTGGGTGATATCAAGTTTCATGCAGATATTTCAGCAGATAAAGAAACAGCAGACAAGAAAAACTATCAACGCTATGAAGAGTTGGCCCGAAAAATTGCGACTTTGAGAAATCAGAGAATCGAATCTTCTAAGGCACAAATCAAGGGATTTAGTTCGGACTCGGTCAATGTTGAAGCTGTTTATCACGTTCTAATGCCAACACCAAAGGGAGAAAATCCTAAAATTTTTGTCGGTGAAACATCTTATTTGCCAGTTGATATTGATAATCTGGTCATTGAAGGATCAACTACCAAAAACAATCCAACCAATTTTCGATTTACGGATGGGCAACACCACTACAAGTACACGGCAGCTGATAGCCAGCTCCACATGACTTTTAATAATAAAGACATTGTGGTAGATACTTGGGATGTCCATTATATTGAAGATCCTTTTTCTCTCTTTGAAAACCTTCATTTACTGACAGCTGAAAAGGATAAAACCGATGTCTTAGAAACAGTGTCTTGGGTTATTACAGATAAACATGGAAATGTGGAAGAAAACTCTGGTTTCAATGCTTTTAATGGTGGTCCAAAACTAGCTAAGAAAGATCGTCTGCCACGGATTCTAAAGATTCAGGAAAAATTCAAAGAAAGTCTGGCTCCAGAAGAACTAGCCTTTGTGACTTTTTCTTTAGAAGAAATTCTCTTGAAAAAGTGGACTAGCAAGGAAGAAAAAGCTCAGATGAAGGCGATTCGTGAGGATTTGATAAACTTTGTCCAAGAGACTGGCAATGAAAAACTCATAAAAGAAATTAAACAGCTCGTCTATCGTCCAGTTAGTGAAGTTTACATTCCGCTACCTGACTCTAAGAGCTTCCATGACGAAAGGCCCGACTTCTTTGGTCCTGGATTTGGAACTTTTGAACCTGGCACTAAAAAACTAGCTCTATCTAAAGAAGAAAGAACTTTTAAACTACGCTTTTTATCTTCTGGTGATGTTATTAATGCCTATATAAATCAAGAAGCTGGGAAGGCAATTCAGTCAACTGATAAGCAAGAAATCCTTGGGAATTGGATTTTACGTGGTGTTTTCCAGTTGAAAGAACGTGAAGTCTTGACAGGCCAACGACTCAATGAACTGGAAATCAACGGCATTCGTTTAGCCAAGTTTAAAAATGGCGAAATTGGAATTGAATTTATCTGGATTGATACTGAAAATCCACCAAGCGATGCCATCGGCTGGGTAGCAAAGAAATAAAAGTTCGTTTTAGACTAATTTCCACTTCGGTTAGGCAAGTGGAAGTTACTGTGAGAAGTTACCCAGTTCAAATCAACTAACTTTCTCCCATTTAACCTTTGACTATTCCGTAAAATTATCGTAAAATAAAGAGTAAATGATAAAATGAGGTCAGAGTCTGTTTACTCTGGCGATAGTAGTATAAATGAGGAGAAACGCTTTGGAATTAGAAGTATTTGCTGGGCAAGAAAAAAGTGAACTATCTATGATTGAGGTAGCGCGTGCTATCTTGGAACTTCGTGGTCGCGACCATGAGATGCATTTTAGCGATCTTGTAAACGAAATTCAAAACTACCTTGGAACATCAAACAGCGATATCCGTGAAGCCTTGCCTTTGTTCTACACAGAGTTGAACTTTGACGGTAGCTTCATCTCACTTGGAGACAACAAATGGGGGCTTCGTTCATGGTATGGTGTAGACGAAATCGACGAAGAAATCATCGCTCTTGAAGAAAATGACGACGATGAAGTAGCACCAAAAGCTAAGAAAAAACGTGTCAATGCCTTCATGGATGGTGATTCAGATGCTATTGACTATAATGCGGATGATCCAGAAGACGAAGATGCATACGAAGCAGATCCAGCTCTTTCATACGATGATGAAAATCCAGATGATGAGAAAAACGAAGTGGAAGCTTACGATGCAGAAATCAACGAGATTGCTCCTGATGACTTGGGTGAAGACGTGGATCTCAACGAAGAAGACGACGAGTTTTCAGACGATGATTCTGAAAACATCGAGGAATAAAAGTTAGCTATTGACAATTATCCTATTTTTAGGTATTATATTGTTCGGGCACCTCTTTTAGAGGTCGGGGCTCCCTAGTTCTTAGGGAGCTATTTTTGTTTTTTCAAGAAGTTATCTTCTTGTATTTTGGTTGTGAATCTGGTGCAGTCGTTCCAGATTATTCTTATTAGTAGGGTCTTGTTTTCTATGTCCCCTCGTAGTTGACAAGACCTTGAGCATTTTAGAAAGAGGAATCTATGTCTACGAAATATATTTTTGTAACTGGTGGTGTGGTATCGTCTATTGGGAAAGGGATTGTCGCAGCAAGTCTGGGTCGTCTCTTGAAAAATCGTGGTCTCAAAGTAACCATTCAAAAATTTGACCCTTATATCAATATTGATCCAGGAACTATGAGTCCTTACCAGCACGGGGAAGTTTTTGTGACAGATGACGGAGCTGAAACAGATTTGGACTTGGGTCACTATGAACGTTTCATCGATATCAATCTTAACAAATATTCCAACGTGACAACTGGTAAAATTTACAGTGAAGTTCTTCGTAAGGAACGCCGTGGAGAATACCTTGGGGCAACTGTTCAGGTTATCCCTCATATCACAGATGCTTTAAAAGAAAAAATCAAGCGTGCCGCTCTAACGACCGACTCTGATGTCATTATTACAGAGGTTGGTGGAACAGTAGGAGATATCGAGTCCTTGCCATTCCTAGAGGCCCTTCGTCAGATGAAGGCAGATGTGGGGGCGGATAATGTCATGTACATCCACACAACCTTGCTTCCATACCTCAAGGCTGCTGGTGAAATGAAGACCAAACCAACCCAACACTCTGTAAAAGAATTGCGTGGATTGGGAATCCAACCAAATATGTTGGTTATTCGTACAGAAGAGCCAGCTGGTCAAGGAATTAAAAACAAACTAGCCCAGTTTTGTGACGTAGCTCCAGAGGCTGTTATCGAGTCTTTAGATGTCGAACACCTTTACCAAATTCCATTGAACTTGCAGGCACAAGGTATGGACCAAATTGTCTGTGATCATTTGAAATTAGATGCACCTGTAGCGGATATGACAGAGTGGTCAGCTATGGTGGACAAGGTCATGAACCTTAAGAAACAAGTTAAAATTTCCCTTGTCGGTAAGTATGTTGAGTTGCAAGATGCCTACATTTCTGTGGTTGAAGCCTTGAAACACTCTGGTTATGCCAACGACGCAGAAGTGAAAATCAATTGGATCAATGCCAATGATGTGACAGCAGAGAATGTGGCAGAGCTCTTGTCTGATGCGGACGGAATCATCGTACCAGGTGGTTTTGGCCAACGTGGTACTGAAGGGAAAATCCAAGCCATCCGCTATGCGCGTGAAAAGGATGTTCCAATGTTAGGTGTCTGCTTGGGAATGCAGTTAACTTGTATCGAATTTGCTCGTCACGTTTTAGGACTTGAAGGTGCCAATTCTGCAGAGCTTGCACCAGAAACAAAATATCCTATCATTGATATCATGCGTGATCAGATTGATGTTGAGGATATGGGGGGAACTCTTCGCTTGGGACTTTATCCGTCTAAGTTGAAACGTGGCTCTAAGGCAGCAGCTGCTTATCACAATCAAGAAGTGGTGCAACGCCGCCACCGTCACCGTTATGAGTTTAACAATGCCTTCCGTGAGCAGTTTGAGGAAGCAGGCTTTGTCTTTTCAGGAGTTTCTCCAGACAATCGTTTGGTAGAAATTGTGGAAATTCCTGAAAATAAATTCTTTGTAGCGTGTCAGTATCACCCTGAACTGTCAAGCCGTCCAAATCGTCCAGAAGAACTCTACACTGCCTTTGTCACTGCAGCAGTTGAGAACAGCAATTAGCCAAATCAGAACCTTTGAGAAGAATCTCAGAGGTTTTTTACTTGCATATTTAGGATATGATTTGCAAAATAAAAATATAGTGATATAATTAACATAAAAAATCCTAAGGAGGATCTACGATGAAAAAAATCACACTATTTGGTTTGTCTCTAGCTGGTCTAGCTTTACTGGCTTTTCCACATTCAGGGCAGGCATTTGAGCTTAAAGAAGAATGGGTTGTTAAGTGTGGAGTACAGTATCAAGATGGCAAGATTCTTCGGTTTAACAATGGTCATGAAGTGGATATCAAAGTCTTGGATTTGCCAAAAACCGAGAAAATCGAGTGGACAGTTAGTCTCGATGGTCAAGATCAGACAGTCAATTTTCTAGGTCAAGAAAAGGACAAGTCTATGATGGGTATAGAAGGGCGTTACCTGAATTTCTATGTTCCATATGGCTATAGAGGAGATATCAAGGTCGAGGCTAAGAGCGGAAACGAAGTAAAGACCTGGTCAACGAAAGTTGTGGATGATATTCATAATGATAGTGGAAAGAGAGGCTACTACCGTATTAAAGAATCAAATGATCAATACACCTACCTTGATACAAAATGGGACTATCAAACCAAGACTTACACTGCTACCTTACCAGAGACTGTCAATGGTCAAAAAGTCTTTGCTTGGGCAGACTATGGCAATGGCGAGTTGAAACTTGAAAAACTAAAATCTATCAGTCATAAATATGATGGAGGATCTTTCAAAGAACTTTATCCGATTGTAAAAGCAGAAAGCTGGCTAAAATCAAACCAAAACTGGTACTATCAAAAACAAGGTCAATTAGTGCAGAAGGATTGGGTTTATGACAAGGGAACTTGGTACTTTATGAATGATAAAGGAGTCATGTTCAATCAAACTTGGCTTTATCAAGGTAGCAACTGGTATGCCTTTAAATCATCAGGAGCCATGATTGCTAGTGATTGGCTTTACGACCAAGGCAAGTGGTACTATTTATCAACTTCAGGAGCTATGAAAGCAAGCACTTGGGTTTATGACAAGGGAGACTGGTATTATGTAAGTTCTTCTGGTGCCATGCTAGCGAATGATTGGGTCAAAGATAATGGCAAGTGGTATTATCTAGCTTCATCAGGTAAGATGCTTCGTAATACTTACACACCTGATGGTTACTACGTTGGCAACTCAGGCGCCTGGCAATAAGAATCATACTCTTCGAAAATCTCTTCAAACCACGTCAGCTTCATCCACAACCTCAAAACGCTGTTTTGAGCAACCTGCGGCTAGCTTCCTAGTTTACTCTTTGATTTTCATTGAGTATAAGAAGTCCTTTTCCTTAAAGGAAGAGGCTTTTTACTTGCTTTTCTGCTGCTTCCTCATTTGTCCTAAAGCCTTTTTTGTGTTAAAATGAATGGTATGAAAGCTAAAAAAATGTGGATGGCAGGCTTGGCTTTGCTTGGTATTGGAAGTCTTGCCCTTGCTACGAAAAAAGTTGCAGATGACCGTAAGCTCATGAAGACTCAGGAAGAGTTGACAGAGATTGTGCGAGACCATTTTTCAGATATGGGGGAAATTGCGACTCTCTATGTTCAAGTCTATGAAAGCAGTCTAGAGAGCTTGGTTGGTGGCGTCATTTTTGAGGATGGCCGTCATTATACCTTTGTCTATGAAAATGAAGACCTAGTCTATGAGGAGGAAGTCTTATGATACAACCAGCAAGTTTAGAAGAATTGGCATCTTTAGTAGAAAAAGATGGCAAGAAAGTCTTCCTTTTTGTGGCAGACTGGTGTGGCGATTGTCGTTATATCTATCCTGCCTTGCCAGAAATTGAGGAGACCAATCCTGAGTTCACCTTTATTCGAGTGGACCGAGACCAGTATATAGATTTAGCCAAACTCTGGGATGTTTATGGAATCCCTAGCCTTGTTGTTCTAGAAAAAGACAAGGAAATTGGTCGTTTTGTTAATCGCGATCGTAAAAGCAAGCAACAAATTAATGACTTTTTAGCAGGACTGAAATAGGAGAAAAGGAAACAATGATTTTTACATATAATAAAGAACATGTCGGTGATGTCCTTATGGTCATCGTGAAAAACAGCGGAGATGCCAAACTAGATGTGGAACGCAAAGGCAAGGTAGCTCGTGTTTTCCTCAAAGATAATGGGGAAACAGTGGCGTGGAATATTTTTGAAGTTTCAAGTTTGTTTGAAATTGCAGAGCGAGGTCAAGTCTTTTTATCAGATGAGCAAGTCGCTCGTTTGAACCAAGAATTACAAACGGAAGGTTTTAAAGAAGAAATTATCAATGATAAAGAGCCTAAGTTTGTTGTTGGTGAAATCGTTGAGATGGTAGCCCATCCTGATAGTGACCACCTCAACATCTGCCAAGTTGCAGTCGCAAGTGATAAGACAGTGCAAATCGTTGCAGGAGCACCCAATGCGCGTGTGGGGTTGAAAACCATTGTCGCTCTTCCTGGAGCTATGATGCCAAAAGGCAATCTCATTTTCCCAGGCGAACTTCGTGGTGAAAAGAGTTTTGGCATGATGTGCAGTCCTCGTGAATTGCATCTGCCAAATGCTCCGCAAAAACGTGGTATTATTGAATTATCAGAAGACCAAGTTGTTGGAACTCCATTTGATCCAGCTAAACACTGGACTGCCTAAGAAATTGTCAGTATCTGATAGACCAGATAGAAGGAAATAAGATGGCAAAAAATGTTGTGATTACAGGAGCGACATCAGGTATTGGTGAAGCAATTGCGCGTGCTTATCTGGAGCAGGGTGAAAATGTCGTTCTAACAGGACGACGGATAGACAGACTTGAAGCCTTAAAAATTGAGTTTGCAGGAGCATTCCCAAATCAAACTGTCTGGACTTTTCCGCTAGATGTCACGGATATGAACATGGTAAAGGATGTCTGCTCTGATATTATAGAAACGATAGGTCAGATTGATATTCTGGTCAACAATGCCGGACTGGCTCTAGGTTTAGCACCTTATCAGGACTATGAAGAGTTGGATATGCTGACCATGCTGGATACCAATGTCAAAGGTTTGATGGCAGTCACTCGCTGTTTCTTGCCAGCAATGGTAAAAGCCAATCAAGGACATATCATCAACATGGGGTCAACCGCAGGAATCTATGCCTATGCGGGTGCAGCTGTTTACTCAGCTACCAAGGCAGCAGTTAAGACCTTTTCAGATGGACTGCGAATTGATACCATTGCAACGGATATCAAGGTGACGACTATTCAACCGGGAATCGTTGAAACAGATTTTTCTACAGTACGTTTTCATGGTGACAAAGAGCGGGCTGCGACGGTTTATCAGGGAATCGAAGCCTTGCAAGCTCAGGATATTGCAGACACAGTAGTCTATGTGACCAGTCAACCTCGTCGTGTGCAGATTACAGATATGACCATTATGGCCAATCAACAAGCGACAGGATTCATGGTTCATAAAAACTAAAAAATTTCCTCGAAAAGTTACAAATTTCTGTAACTTTTTTTGATTTCCTACGAATAGATAAGTAGGAGGAAAAAATATGTATAATAAAGTTATCTTGATTGGGCGTTTGACGTCTACACCGGAATTGCACAAAACCAACAATGACAAGTCAGTAGCGCGAGCAACTATCGCTGTCAACCGTCGTTACAAAGACCAAAACGGTGAACGTGAAGCTGATTTTGTCAATATGGTCCTATGGGGCAGACTAGCAGAAACTTTGGCAAGCTACGCAACCAAAGGTAGTCTCATTTCCGTTGATGGGGAATTGCGTACCCGTCGTTTTGAGAAAAATGGTCAAATGAATTATGTGACCGAAGTACTTGTTACAGGATTCCAACTTCTGGAAAGTCGTGCCCAACGTGCTATGCGAGAAAATAACGCTGGGCAGGATTTGGCAGATTTGGTCCTGGAAGAGGAAGAATTACCATTTTAAACATTGAAAAGTCTGAGTTGCTCTTAGGCTTTTTTATAATGTCTAAATGTGTTACAATGAACTAGTTGAAACTTTTTGGAGGTTGGAATGAGTAGAGAATATACAAGAACAATCGTCAAAATTATATTTTGTACAGTAGTCGTATTTGTTTTTGCGATTTATACTCATGTGAGTCAGACAGATCCTATTCCGGGACAAATAAAAGTTGGAGCGACTTATATGACGATGAATAGTGAATTTTATAGACATTTACATAATGAGATTCAACGCTATTCTGATTCAGAAGGTCAGATATTGTATACTCGGGATGCAGAGATGAGTGAAGAAAAACAGAGTAAACAAATTGATGAGTTTATAGAGAAGCGAGTGAATGTTATTGTTATTAATCCGGTTAAGAGTGATAGCGAGCAAATTGTAGAAGCGTTAAGTAGGGCAAAGAATTTTGGAATTAGAGTTATAGCAGTAGATAGTCAGTTGAATAATATAAAAGTTGATACGAGCATAGTTTCTGATAATTACCATGCTGGGATATTAATTGCCAAGGATTTGATGAAACGTACCTCAAATGCTCATATTCTTTTGTTAACGCACAAAGATGCTCTATCAGCTAATCAGAGAATAACTGGTTTTTTGGATACAATAAAATCAGAAGAACATTATCAAATTATCTCAGAAAGAGAAACGGTTGGTCAAACAGAGTATGCTATGATTACTGTAGGTGATGCGTTATCTGAAGGTTTACAATTTGATGCTATAGTGGCTTTAAATGATAGAGCAGCTATAGGAGCTTTAGCAGCAATTAAAGAATTGAAAGTAACTTCAAAAAAACTTATTTACGGAATAGATGGTTCACCAGATATGAAGCATTTATTAGCTACAACAGATGAAGTTACGGGAACGGTTGCTCAATTTCCATCTCATATGGGTAGAAAAGTATCGGAAACAATAGATTTATTAGTAAAAAAAGAAGAAGTTGAAGAATTATATACTATACCTGTACAATTTGTTGATAAAAATAATATAATTCAGTTTGATATTAATGGGTGGCAGTAATGAAACAGGTAAAAGGTGTCCAGTATTCTATAATTTTACTTTTATTAATTAATTTTCTAACCATTATATACAATGGAGCTTTGTATATACAGATTACAAACTATGTAATTTCAAAGGGACAGATGATACTCTTATTGGGAGAATTAAATAATATTTCAAAATCACCTGACCAGATTTTTTGGTATTCAATTATTTTTTTCGTCGGTATTATTTTTATATCTACCTATAAAATGTACTCAACTGAGAAAAAATGGCCAATTTTTTCAAAATGGAATTTGTTTGAAATAGTATTAATGATTGGTGTTATATGGTCACAAAATCTGTCATACAATGGAATAATATTATTAGTTTTTGCTGATATATTCTATAGTTCAAGAGAGTTTCAAGACTCTGATAGTAAACGTTCTTGGATTATTTTTATTTTCTTGAGTTTTTTAATGTTACTTTTAACAGACTATGAAATCTTGTCACTATTTATAAAAGTTCCATCTCTTTCTACCTATATCCAATTTTACCCATCGTCCATACGAGGTGTAGTGTTATTTTTAGAAAATGCATTGACGTCATTAAACGTTATTATTTTCATCATCTCTTTATTGTCTTATATCCTATACGTGATTAAAGAGCACCATAATATTGAGGAAGAGCTTAAAATGTTATCTAGAGTCAACACTGAATTGAATCATTACATATCGTTATCAGAGAAAATCGCTGAAGATCGAGAAAGGAAAAGAATTGCTCGGGAAATTCATGATACTCTAGGTCATGCGTTGACAGGAATTTCAGCAGGGATTGATGCTGTTTCTGTACTAATTGATGTTCATCCTATCCGTGCTAAAGAACAGTTGAAAAATGTTTCAAATGCAGTTAGAGAGGGGATCAAAGATGTTAGGGGATCATTACATAGACTAAGACCAGGAGCTTTGCAAAATAATGGTTTAAAAGATGCTCTAATATTAATGATTAGTGAGTATGAGTCTCTATCAAAACTCTCTGTCGATCTAAAATATGAATGGGGGAATATTGATTTAGATGTTATGCAGGAAGATACTATTTTTAGGATTATACAAGAATCTATGACAAATTCTGTTCGTCACGGACATGCTAGTAAAATGAGCATTCGCTTTATGAGTGAGGATAACAACATAATAGTTTTGCACGATAATGGAATAGGTTTTGACGACTTACAAATTGGGTATGGCTTGAAACAAATGAGAGAGCGAGTTTCTATTTTAGGTGGTTCTATTCATTTTGAAAATAGGGAAGGATTTTACACTAAAATAGTTTTTCCAAAAATAGGAGGTGAAGTATATGATAAAGGTAATGATTGCAGATGATCAGGCGTTAATTAGAGAGTCTTTGCAGATCATTTTATCAGTATATGCTGATATTGATGTTGTATCCGTCGTTGGTGATGGTATCGAAGCTATGGATAACATTATGACTGTAAAACCGGATATAATTTTAATGGACATTAGAATGCCCAGAATGGATGGAGTATTGGCTACAAAAGAAATCAAAAAACTTTTTCCAAATATAAAAATTATAATCTTAACAACATTTGATGACGACGAATTCATTTTTAGTGCTTTAAAATATGGTGCATCTGGCTATTTATTAAAAGGAGTTTCAACCGACGAGTTATATCAAGCCATTCAGACAGTGTATAAAGGTGGAGCTATGATTAATCCTAATATAGCTAGTAAGGTATTTCAATTGTTCTCGCAGATGGCACAGACCAATTTTTCTATTACTGTGAAGGAAGAGAATATTGAAAATATATCACTGACAGAATGGAAAATTATTCAGCAAGTGGCATTTGGAGAATCAAATAAGGAAATTGCCAGTAATCTTTTTTTATCCGAGGGAACAGTGCGCAATTACCTTTCTATCATTCTTTCAAAACTAAATTTGAGAGATAGGACACAGTTAGCCATATGGGCTGTACAAACAGGTGTGACACAAAAGAATTTTTCAAAGGAAATGGATAAATGAAATTAAAGCAATTGTTTCTAGCGATACTGTTTGTGCTAAGTTGCTTGAGTTTATTTCTTATTTGGGAAAACAAGCAGATAAAGATTATTAGGCTGGGTTTTTATTCTGATTCTAGTTGGGGAATTCCTACAGGGAATAACAGCTATGTACTAGATGAGGCTATTAAGAAATTTGAAGAGCTTCATCCAGGGGTTAAAATTGTATATGATTCAGGTATTCCTAAGGAGGAGTATTCTAATTGGATTTCAAGTCAAATTTTAAAAGGTTCTGAACCGGATGTATTTCTATTATCAAGCGACCAATTATCTTTATTTGCATCAAAAGGTATTTTAAAAAAACTAAATTCCTATCTGTCTCAAGAAGATGCCTCTAATTTCTATGATGTATCTTTGCAGGCAGCAAAATACGGAGATGATTTATACGGTCTTCCATATGAAAGCAATCCCATGTTGATGTGTGTAAATCAAGATTTACTTTTAAGAGAGGGCATTGAAATTCCTGAAGTAGGGTGGACGCAGAAAGATCTCTATGAGATTAGTAAAAAAGTTACAAAAGATACCGATGGAGATGGAATCGTTGATCAATTTGGGATAACAGGATATAGTTGGAAAGAATCTCTAGCGGCCTTTGGTGTTACTATTTCTGAGAGTGGTATTCCTCGTATAGATTCGTCAGAAATGAAGGATGCTTTATCCTATATAAGGGGATTGAATCAATTAAACGGACGTTACAAAGTAACCTATAAAGATTTTGATGAAGGGCATGTGGCCTTTTATCCAATGAGTTTGGCACAATATCGAACATATAAACCTTTTCCTTATCATGTGGCCAAATATACAAATTTTAACTGGACATGTATTTCATTGCCAACTACTAAGGAAGACATTCGTTCTACTGTAACAGATACTTCCTTATACGTGGTTTCTTCGCGTTCTCGCAATTCAAACCTTGCCGTATCGTTTATAGAATTTTTAACAATTAATCGTGAAATTCAACAAAATTTATTTAATAAGGGTCAAGGAAGCTCAGTATTACCAGAGGTAGTAACTAGTTTGAAGAGTGAAGAGTTGATGAAGAAAGGAATGATTGGTCAGAATGCCTTAACGACTACTTCACTGGATTATATAATGAAAAATTCAATTACAACTATTTCAAAAGGAATAGATTCAAAATCATTGGTTGGAATAGAAGAAAGATTAGAAGCATTATCTATGGATGAAAATAACACGGATATTGAAGGTAGTCTTATTAAGTTACAAAAAGAACTAGATATAGGAACCCTTAAATAGATATCAAGATTATTATTTCTTAAATAATACGAACATGGCAGATGTCTTTATTGACATTTGTCATTTTTTTATTGACATTTATCAATAAACTTTTGTGACATTTAACAATTATAAAGTGAAGATAAGGATGATAGAATAAAATCAATAAAAGGAGGGAAATATGAAGTATTTGATATTAGTCAGTCATGGAGGGCTCGCAGAGGGATTGAAATCATCTCTTTCTATGTTTGCTTCGGATAAGGTAGATGATGTCATAGCGATTGGCTTAAAAGATGGAGAAAGTCTTGCAGGTTTTTCTGTAGAGGTCAAGAATGTTATTGCATCTCTGGATGAAAATGATTCGGTTCTTGTTTTAGCAGATATTGTTGGGGGAAGTCCTTTAACAACTGTTGCAACAGTATTAGAAGAATTTGGAAAATTAGAGAATGCAACTATTTTGGGAGGTATGAACTTAACAATGGCACTTACAGCAGTGGTGATGAAAGACATTCTGACTGGAAGTGAACTTGTTTCTACGATATTAAACGAATCATCATCGGCTCTACAAGAATTTGAAGTCGGATCAGATGATAATCTTAATGAAGAAGACGATATTTAGTTATATAAGGAAAGGGATAAAAAATTATGGTAGTAACATTTGTACGAATTGACGATAGAATGATTCATGGACAAACAGTCACTAGATGGGCAAAAGAACATCCATGTGATGGATTAATTGCAGTAAATGACGCTGCTGCATCTAATAAGGTTTTAATTCAGGCATATAAAGGTGCGTCAGATAAAAAAACATTTGTTTGGACAAAGGAAGCGTTTAAAGAAAAATCATCTAAAGTAACAGAATCGGATAGTAGATATTTTTTGATTACTAAAAATCCAATTGATATGAAAGAAATTTTAGTAGACCAGGGCTTTATTCCAGGAGATGTTAAAGAAATTATTGTAGGACCTGCTAACGATAGACCAGGTGCTATCAAGTTGGGAAATAATCAATCAATTACTCAAGAGGAAGCAGTTGCACTAGAAGCAATTGAAAAAGCAGGATATAAAGTTAGATTCCAATTATTACCAGATGTATCTATTGGCTATTGGAGTGATTTTAAATCAAAATTTGGATTTTAATAATGAAATAAGGAGACAAAATGATGGAAATTTCTTGGATTCAAGCAGCTCTTTTAGGATTGTTTGCAAGTTTAGCATCGATGCCAGGTATGGGGGGATCCAGTATTGGTAACTATACTTTGGGGCGTCCATTAGTTGGTGGTTTAATTGTAGGTTTAATATTAGGAGATATAACAACAGGGGTAATCGTTGGTGTGGCTTTACAGGTATTATATATTGCCTTAGTGACACCTGGTGGAACTGTATCGGCCGATGTACGGGCAATTTCTTATATCGGAATTCCGTTATCTATCCTATTTGTTCATGCAAATAATATTTCAGGTGAAGTGGCGATTGCAGCAGCAGCAGCGCCAATTGGAGCCGCGGTTGGAACAATTGGAACTGTTTTATTCTATGGTACAGCTACTATGAACTTGCTTTGGCAACACATTGGATGGAAAGCTGTAGAGAAAGGTGATTTTAAGAAGTTATATGCTGTTGATTGGGTATATCCTTGGATTTCACATTTTATCTTTTCTTTCTTACCAACAATGATTATTACAAAATTTGGACCAGATATGGTTGATCTTATGAAAGTATATCTTCCGATGGATGGTTTTGTAATGAAGTCTCTATTTACTGTAGGAGCACTCCTTCCATGTGTGGGTATTGCAATACTTTTGAAACAAATTGTTACAAAAACAACAGACTTTATTCCTTTCTTTGTCGGGTTCACGTTAGCAAAATCTTTAGGATTGAACTTAGTAGCAAGTGGTGTTGTGTCATTAATTTTTGCAGTAATTTATTATGAATTAGAAGTTATTAAATCTGCCCGTACGACAGCAGTTGTCAGTGATATGGGATTTGATGAAGAGGAGGATATTTAGAATGAGTCGAAAAAAAATATCAAGAAAAACATTGACAAAATCATTTCACCACTGGTTCTATGGACATCTGACATGTTTTTCTCAAGAACATATGCAAACTTTTGGATATTTAACTTCTATGCTTCCAATTGTAGAAGAAATGTATGATACTAAGGAAGAACAAAAAGAAGCTATGCAAACATACACAGCATTCTTTAATACTGAGCCGCAGTTGGGTTCTCTAGTAGTTGGGATAACAGCTGGTTTGGAAGAAGCGCGTGCAAATGGAGATGCCGTAGATAGTGAGACCATCAATGGAATGCGAGCCGGTCTAATGGGGCCTATTGCAGGTATTGGAGATTCACTTATTGTAGGAACATTAATTCCTGTTCTTTTGGGGATAGCTCTAGGTCTTTCTAAAGGAGGAAATATTTCTGGTGCAATATTCTATATTATTGCATGGAATCTATTAGTCTATCTTGGAATGCGTTTTGCTTATTTTAAAGGATATGAACTTGGAGATAAAGCAGTAGAATTTTTAGTAGGTCCTAAAGGTCAGGCGCTAAGAAAATCAATTAGTGTTGTTGGTGGTATGGTCATAGGAGCTGTTGCAGCAACTTGGGTATCTGTCACTACGGCGCTAGAGCTGAAAAATGGAGATGGAGAAACATTTTTAAACTTACAAGAAAAGATTGATGGTGTTTATCCAGGTCTTTTAACAGCAGGTTTTATTGTTCTATGTTGGTGGCTGATGGCTAAAAAGAAAGTTTCTCCAAATTGGGTGATGCTATTATTGGTAGTTATTGCACTTGTAGGAGTAGCCTTAGGATTTTTCAATCCAGGATTGAAATATTAATAGTATGTAAAAAAGCAACGGTTTATAATCGTTGTTTTTTATATATGCGTAATATAAGGATTTAGAGTTTCGGTATTTTTTATAAAAGAATTAACGAAAATACTAATTCCATAAATCATGTTCGTTAAAATTCTACATTATTAAAATGCAAAATTAGGATAAAGAAATTTATCTATTCATCCTCAGAAAGTCAGACTTTTTCCTTGACTATTTCTGACCAAGTGATACAATAGAACTATGGATTAGCACTCGGGTGTAAAGAGTGCTAATAGTATCTATCTTATCATGGAGGAAAGCAGATGTTGAAACCATTAGGAGACCGTGTGGTCTTGAAAATCGAAGAAAAAGAACAAACTGTTGGAGGTTTTGTCCTCGCAGGCTCAGCCCAAGAAAAAACAAAAACAGCCCAAGTTGTAGCTACTGGACAAGGTGTTCGTACCTTGAACGGTGATTTGGTTGCCCCAAGCGTTAAGACTGGCGACCGTGTCTTAGTTGAAGCCCATGCAGGTCTTGATGTCAAAGATGGCGATGAAAAGTACATCATCGTTGGCGAAGCTAATATCTTGGCTATCATTGAAGAATAGAAGGAGAAAGTAAGTATGTCAAAAGAAATTAAATTTTCATCTGATGCTCGTTCAGCTATGGTCCGTGGTGTCGATATCCTTGCAGACACTGTTAAAGTAACCTTGGGACCAAAAGGTCGGAATGTCGTTCTTGAAAAATCATTCGGTTCACCTTTGATTACCAATGACGGTGTGACCATTGCCAAAGAAATCGAGTTGGAAGACCATTTCGAAAATATGGGTGCCAAATTGGTATCAGAAGTAGCTTCAAAAACAAATGATATCGCAGGTGACGGGACTACAACTGCAACTGTTTTGACTCAAGCGATCGTCCGCGAAGGAATCAAAAACGTCACAGCAGGCGCAAATCCAATCGGCATTCGTCGTGGGATTGAAACAGCAGTTGCCGCAGCAGTTGAAGCCTTGAAAAACAATGCCATCCCTGTTGCTAATAAAGAAGCTATCGCTCAAGTTGCAGCTGTATCTTCTCGTTCTGAAAAAGTCGGTGAATACATTTCTGAAGCCATGGAGAAAGTTGGCAAAGATGGTGTCATCACTATCGAAGAGTCACGCGGTATGGAAACAGAACTTGAAGTTGTGGAAGGAATGCAGTTTGACCGTGGTTACCTTTCACAGTATATGGTGACAGATAGCGAAAAAATGGTAGCTGATCTTGAAAATCCATACATTTTGATTACTGACAAGAAGATTTCAAATATCCAAGAAATCTTGCCACTCCTAGAAAGCATTCTCCAAAGCAATCGTCCACTCTTGATTATTGCGGATGATGTAGATGGTGAAGCTCTTCCAACCCTTGTATTGAACAAGATTCGTGGAACCTTCAATGTGGTAGCAGTCAAGGCACCTGGTTTTGGTGACCGTCGCAAAGCCATGCTTGAAGATATCGCCATCTTAACAGGCGGAACAGTTATCACAGAAGATCTTGGTCTTGAGTTGAAAGATGCGACAATTGAAGCTCTTGGTCAAGCAGCGAGAGTAACTGTGGACAAAGATAGCACTGTTATCGTAGAAGGTGCTGGAAATCCTGAAGCGATTTCTCACCGTGTTGCAGTTATCAAGTCTCAAATCGAAACCACAACTTCTGAATTTGACCGTGAAAAATTGCAAGAACGCTTGGCGAAATTGTCAGGTGGTGTAGCAGTCATCAAGGTCGGAGCTGCAACTGAAACTGAGTTGAAAGAAATGAAACTCCGCATTGAAGATGCCCTCAACGCTACTCGTGCAGCTGTTGAAGAAGGTATCGTTGCAGGTGGTGGAACAGCCCTTGTCAATGTTATTCCAGCCGTGGCTGATTTGGAATTGACAGGAGACGAAGCAACGGGCCGCAATATTGTTCTCCGTGCTTTGGAAGAACCTGTTCGTCAAATCGCCCACAATGCAGGATTTGAAGGCTCTATCGTTATCGATCGTTTGAAAAATGCTGAAGTTGGTACAGGCTTCAACGCAGCAACTGGCGAATGGGTTAACATGATTGATCAAGGGATTATCGACCCAGTTAAAGTGAGTCGTTCAGCTCTACAAAATGCAGCATCTGTAGCCAGCTTGATTTTGACTACGGAAGCAGTCGTAGCCAATAAACCAGAACCAGCAGCTCCGGCTCCAGCAATGGATCCAAGCATGATGGGCGGCATGATGTAAGCTTTCTATAGAAAACAACTTATAAAAAACACAAAAGGAGGGAATGCCTATTCCTCCTTTTTATGCTATTCACTTCTAAATTGATTTGAGCTCTCTTAACTTATATGATAAAATAAGACTAGAAAAAGGAGAAGAACATGATCGATGTAGAAGAAATTCTGAGCAAGATGAACCCCAATCAGAAGATTAATTATGACCGTGTCATGCAGAAGATGGTACAAGTATGGGAGAAAAATGAGCAACGGCCAACCATTCTCATGCATGTTTGCTGTGCCCCTTGCAGTACCTATACCCTAGAATATTTGACTAAGTATGCAGACGTGACCATCTATTTTGCCAATTCTAATATCCATCCCAAGGCAGAATACCATAAGCGTGCCTATGTGACTAAAAAGTTTGTCAGTGATTTCAATGAGCGAACTGGCAATAACGTTCAATACCTAGAAGCTCCTTATGAACCTAACGAATATCGTAAACTGGTTCGAGGTTTGGAAGAAGAACCTGAAGGTGGTGATCGTTGTAAGGTTTGCTTTGACTACCGCCTGGATAAAACAGCGCAAGTGGCTATGGATTTAGGTTTTGACTACTTTGGTTCGGCTTTAACCATCAGTCCTCATAAGAATTCTCAAACCATTAACAGCATCGGAATCGATGTGCAAAAAATTTACACAACCCACTATCTTCCAAGTGATTTCAAGAAAAATCAAGGCTACAAACGTTCAGTAGAGATGTGTGAAGAGTATGATATCTATCGTCAATGTTATTGTGGATGCATCTATGCAGCACAAGCCCAGAATATTGACCTGGTTCAAGTTAAGAAGGACGCCACAGCGTTCTTGCTGGATAAGGATGTTGAAAAAGACTATTCCCATATCAAATTTACTGTTACTAAATTAGATATATAAGAATAAGCCCAGCTGTCAAGCTGGGTTTTTAAAATAAAAAACCGGGGCCTTAACCCCAGTTTGACAACTTTACCGATTCTTTAGTTCTACATAGCGCTTGTACCAAATGTTGACATAGGCTTCTGAGAAAGGACCACGTCCATTGTTAATCCAATCAACAAGAATTTTGACATGTTCTTTTAAAATATAGTCCAAGTCATCAGAATAATTCATTTTGCGTTTGTGACGCTCATACTCCTCAACGTCCAAGAGACGTTTTTCCCCATCTGTAAAAATTTTAACATCCAAATCGTAATCAATATACTTCAGTGCTTCTTCATCCAGATAGTAGGGGCTAGCCATATTGCAATAGTAGGAAATTCCGTTATCACGAATCATGGCAATGATATTAAACCAATATTTCTTGTGAAAGTAAACAATAGCCGGTTCTCGAGTGACCCAACGACGACCATCACTTTCGGTAACCAGTGTATGATCGTTGACACCAATAATGGCGTTTTCTGTTGTTTTTAGTACCATGGTGTCCCGCCAAGTTCGGTGGAGACTCCCATCATGCTTATAACTTTGAATTGTAATAAAGTCGCCTTCTTTTGGAAGCTTCATAACTAACCAACTTTCTACAATTTATAAGTTTATCGTTTACTATTGTACCATAAAATTACCTAAAATCTGTGAATTTTACATGAAAATATTAAAGATATTCTCTGAGAGCGCTTGCTATATCCGAAAAATCGTAGCCTTTTCGTGCTAAAACTTGGGTTAAACGCTGTTTAAGTTCGTATCCTTCATATTTTCGGGCATACTTAGCATATTGCTTATCAAGTTCCCTGAAGATGAGTTCCTGAGTCGTTTCTTGGTCGACTTGACTATCCAAGTCGTCAAAGGCACTTTTAGCATCAGAGTAAGAGAAGCCCTTGTTGGTCAAGTTTTGGAGAATCTTATCTTGCAAGGCACGAGCTGGAAGTTTTCCCTCATATTTTTTCAATAGTTTATTAGCTACACGTTGAGCAACTTCCGAAAAATCAAATTCTTTCAGAATCTCTTCTATAGTAGATTTTGAAATTCCTTTTTGTTCTAGTTTCTGACTCAGTACATAAGGCCCCTTGTCTCCTGAAAGTTGATTGGCATTGATAATAGCATAAGCGTACTGGCTATCATTAATCCAATTATCTTCTTTAAGATTAGCAATGACTTGAGAAACGATGTTTTTATTGATATCGTATTTTTTTAGATATTCTCTGACTTCTTTTTCAGTGCGCGCTTTAAAGGATAGGTGGTAGAGGGCAAGATTCTTACCATAAGAAAATTGAGCAAAGTTCTGAATCTCTTTTAATTCTTCTTGGCTTATCACCTTATCTCTCGATAACATAAAACGAACAATTGTATCTTCAGTAATATAGCTTTTGTCGCCATTATCAAGCTCCATCAGATAGAGTCTTTTTTTCTTTTCAAGTTTTGTGATTTTCATAGTTCTATTATAACTCAAAATGTGATAAGATAGGGGTATGAATCTGAAAGTGAAACAAAAAATACCATTAAAAATCAAGCGCATGGGAATTAATGGTGAGGGAATCGGCTTTTATCAAAAAACATTAGTCTTTGTGCCTGGTGCTCTCAAAGGAGAAGATATCTATTGTCAGATTACTTCTATTAAACGCAACTTTGTTGAGGCAAAATTACTGAAGGTCAACAAGAAGTCTAAATTCCGTGTTGTGCCAGCATGTACTATTTACAATGAGTGCGGAGGCTGCCAAATCATGCACCTGCATTATGATAAGCAGCTAGAGTTCAAGACAGATTTACTTCATCAAGCGCTGAAAAAATTTGCTCCTGCAGGATATGAAAACTATGAAATCCGTCCAACTATTGGTATGCAGGAACCAAAGTACTACCGTGCTAAGTTACAATTTCAGACTCGAAAATTTAAAAATCAGGTCAAGGTGGGCTTATATGCACAAAACTCTCATTATTTGGTAGAGTTGAAAGACTGCCTAGTACAAGATAAGGAAACCCAAGTGATTGCTAATCGCCTAGCAGAATTGCTTACTTATCACCAGATTCCAATCACCGATGAGAGAAAAGTTCTAGGTGTTAGAACTATAATGGTTCGACGAGCAAGAAAGACTGGACAGGTTCAGATTATTATTGTTACAAATCGTCAGCTTAATTTAACCCAACTAGTAAAAGACTTAGTTAAAGATTTCCCAGAAGTTGTGACAGTAGCTGTTAATACAAATACAGCTAAAACCAGTGA
Organism: Streptococcus sp. 20925_1_24; assembly: GCF_041432335.1. Lineage (GTDB taxonomy): Bacteria > Bacillota > Bacilli > Lactobacillales > Streptococcaceae > Streptococcus > Streptococcus mitis_BM. Next base: position 82,750 of record NZ_JAPVZM010000010.1, read on the forward strand.
GATTTATGGTGAAAAGACAGAGATTATCTGGGGACAAGAGAGTATTCAAGAAGGTGTACTCGATTATGAATTTTCATTATCTCCTCGAGCTTTCTATCAACTAAATCCTGAACAAACAGAAGTTCTTTATAACGAGGCGGTAAAAGCCTTGGATGTAAATAAAGAAGACCATTTGATTGATGCTTATTGTGGAGTTGGAACGATTGGATTTGCCTTCGCAAAGAAAGTTAAAACACTAAGAGGTATGGATATTATTCCAGAAGCCATTGAAGATGCCAAGCGAAATGCTAAAAGAATGGGATTTGATAATACTCATTATGAAGCTGGAACGGCAGAAGAGATTATTCCTCGTTGGTACAAGGAAGGCTACCGAGCAGATGCTCTGATTGTGGACCCACCACGTACAGGTCTGGATGATAAGTTATTAGATACTATTCTTACTTATGTACCAGAAAAAATGGTCTATATTTCTTGCAATGTTTCGACCTTGGCTCGTGATTTGGTGCGTTTAGTAGAAGTCTATGATCTTCATTATATCCAGTCGGTCGATATGTTCCCACATACAGCTCGAACTGAAGCTGTTGTAAAATTAATAAAAAAAGTTTAAAAAAGTAGTTGACAAAAAACAAAAAGTCGGTATAATAGTAAGAGTTGAAAATAACAACTCTGGTCCGTTGGTCAAGGGGTTAAGACACCGCCTTTTCACGGCGGTAACACGGGTTCGAATCCCGTACGGACTATGGTATGTTGCGGATGTAACACTTGATGAAAAAAGTTTTAAAAAAGTTTCAAAAAAGTGTTGACAAGCGAAAGCGACTGTGATATACTAATATAGTTGTCGCTTGAGAGAAGTGAGTGACAAAGACCTTTGAAAACTGAACAAGACGAACCAATGTGCAGGGC